>JALWDJ010000097.1 GCA_027014605.1 Campylobacteraceae bacterium | reverse complement strand
CAGAGAATATATAGTTATGATTTACTCTATATCTATCTTTTGGATTACTAATATATACAAATTTAGGATTAAACTCCTCTATCTGTCTATTTAGAAGTTCTATATTGCTACCTGCTACTAAAGCCTCCACAGTAAAGCCATATTTCTTAGCAATAATTAGACTATTAACTCCAATAGAACCTGTTGAGCCTAAAATTACAACTGATTTCAAGATATGAGCCTTAGAGAGATAAACATAATAACAGAGGAAAATAGATACCCATCAACTCTATCTAAGACTCCACCATGCCCAGGGAGCAGAGTTCCACTATCTTTTACTCCTGCCTCTCTTTTTAAATAACTCTCAAATAAATCACCAAAAATTGAAGCTATAGAGGCTATAAATGATATGATAATAGCAATCCATATAGATAATAAGTCTAAATTATAAGCTAGATATGAGCCAAATATAGTTGCAAAAAATACTCCTCCAATAACACCTTCTAGTGTCTTATTTGGAGAGGTTGCTGAAAATTTTCTTTTTCCTATACTCTTACCTATAATATAAGCTCCAATGTCACTCATAGCAACAATAGTTAATAACCAATATAACCATTCAATACCATACTCTCTATATAGTGTTAATATAAATAAAAAACCACTCACAGGATATAAAAATGGAAATATATCTTTAATATTATTTTTTCTATAGGCTACTTTTGCACCAATAAATAGTATTATAAGAAAAAATAATTCAGTTGGATTTGAATAGAAATATGCTAATAACCAAATAATTAGAGCATAATAATATAGAGCTTTTTTATCTATTTTATATAGCTTCATAGCCTCACTAAATCCTACAATATAAAATACTCCTAAAAAAGCCCATATAAGAGTATAGTTATTAATAACTCCAACAGTTATAACAACTCCAAGTAGAATAACTCCTGTAATCCATCTTTTACTATTATCTATAATAAATCTCATAAAAATCCTTTTTGCTATAAAAAAGGATTATATCAAGTTTTATAAAGAAACTCTTTAAGAGTTTTTATTAAGATAATCCTTAAATAAATATTGATGCTCTTTAGGTAGTTTATTATAAATCATATTTGCTAAATCTCTAATCTCCCATAAAGCACTTTTAGAAGTTCTTAACTGTAGAAAATTTTGGAGACTTCTAGCATTTATACTCCAAGTTAGCTCTGTCTTATAGCTCTCTGGAAGAGCATATTTTGCAATATCATTAGATACACCTGATTTTAAAATAGCTTGAAGATTATTAAGAGCTTTTATAGATGCACTATCTACTTCTTCATTACCAGTTAAAACAATAAATCTCTCTGCTCCATTATAATCATCTTCTCTAAAAGGCTCTATTTTTTTTAGTTCTTTAAGCGTATAGCGTGTTGATTTAACACTAAAACTAGATATTCTATGTCTGACTATTTCTTGAAGAACTGCTCTCGATACTCCTTGTATATAAAATGAAAATGATAAATGCTCCAATGTGGAGCTATGTTTATATTTATTTCCTACTCTATCTATAAGTGCCTTATCTTTTTCTCCACCATTATCACTCTTATCAAAGCTATTCCAACATGTTCTAATTGCATAACTACAGACATTTAAAGGTGTATAGTGCATAAGGGTAACTTCCATTTTTTCTCCAAAATCTTTAATTCTTAGCTAATTATAACCAAAATTTTATATGATATAATTCGTTTAATTTATTTATTAGGAAATTGTTTTATGCAAAAAATCAAAAATATTGCCGTAATTGCCCATGTTGACCACGGTAAAACGACTCTGGTTGATGAGCTACTTCAACAGAGTGGAACATTTGCTGAGCATCAGCAGATAGAAGAGAGAGCAATGGATACTAATGCTATAGAGAGAGAGAGGGGGATTACTATTCTTTCTAAGAATACAGCAATTGTATATGGAGACCATAAAATTAATATTATAGATACTCCAGGTCATGCCGATTTTGGTGGAGAGGTTGAGCGAGTACTAAAGATGGTTGATGGTGTACTTCTATTAGTTGATGCAC
>JALWDJ010000096.1 GCA_027014605.1 Campylobacteraceae bacterium | reverse complement strand
CCTTAAAATAAGCTTAATCGAAATTTAGTTTTTCAATAAAACTTTGCCAAAAGCCCATAAAATAGGCATTTTAAAGATTTCAAAAAAATACTTAAAAATAGCTTTAAAGAGACTATATTATCTTTAATAGCTAAATTTTAATAATATTAAACTAGATGTTCAAATAGTAAAGTATCTGCTCTATATGTATTATATGCCTCTCTATTATATTGTATATCTTGTAAACTACATATTTTACCATCTTTTATCATATTGATTTTTACGAAACGCTTATCAACTTGAACAACTTCATGAAACTTATATATAACACCGTCAGCTTTTAAAGAGGCATTTTTATATCTAATATTTAGTATTTGTATAGTTGGATTGGCATCTAATCTAATTGCATCTCCTACTCTATGTTGGTTTTTATATAGCCATTTCCAAAATTTATTAATTGTCTCTGGCTCTTTTAATTGACGATTTTCTCCCTCTGGAGGTGTTACAGATAGTTTATTGTAGCTATTTATATAGAATGTTGTTGCTTTATACCAACCTTTAACATAGTTGCAAATTGGAGCTGAAGTTAAGCCAAAATCTCGTGTAACTGCCTCTACAAAAGTAGGGAAATCATAATCTTTATATTTGCTTCCCTCTTTTTTTATTCTATCTACTTCCAATCTTCTAGTAAATTCATCTAAATCATCTCTATTTATTACATCCTCTACTTGCATATCTATATCTTTTGGCTTATTAACTATTAGCTCAATGTCAACTTCTGCTTTTCTCTTCTCTTCCTCTTTCTTTATAACCTCTTCTACAATTTCTTTTTTAGGTTCTTCTTTAGAAGTATTATTCTCTTTTGTAAATATCTCTTTTATAGACTCTATAATGTCTGTTTTTAGCTCACTCTTTAACTTTTCTATATTTATTAAAGACTCCTCTTTTTTTTGAAGTTTAGGATTTTCAATTTTACTCTCTATAGGAGTAATAGTCTGTGGAGTGCTATTTTGTGGGATTTGAGATGAAGAGTTTAATCTCTCTTCTAGCTCTTGAATTTTTAATCTTTCAAGCTCTAACTCTTCTCTTAAAGTTTGAATAACTCTGCTCTCATCTAGTTTAAAGAAGTGATTGTTATACTCCATGCCTTTAGGTGTAATCTTTATACCTCTAACTGTGGCACTCTTCCACTGTGGAACTTTTATCATCTCAACCTCTATTAGCTCCATTTTCTTTAACTCTTGGAGATTTTTCTCTAGGCTTGAGAGTCCTATATGTGGGAGGTCTTGGGAAAATTTTTTATTGGTAAGTGGCATAAAGCCATTAAGATTTAATGCCCAACTAAGAGCATTGTAGATATATGACATTACATCTGTCTGTTTATCTGATAGTCTATATTTTTCTTGAAAAATTAAATCTTTTACTAGAACTCTTGTTCTATTTATATTAGGTGTTGTTGACATAATGAACTCCTTAAAAATTTTTCTAAAATTTTCAAGAGTCCAAATACCAACATCTCTTGATAAAAGCAGATAGAATTTAAAGCTCAATTTAACAACTAATTGTGTAAAATTCTCTTTAAGAAGTGAAGTTCGTTGGTTGTCAAGTCCATTGGGGGCTTCACTTCTTCTAATCTACTTTTTTAATTCCACATTCTAAATCAATTTTTCTTAAAAGTCAATTAAAAATCACAAAAAAATTTTTAAATTTTTCTTAAATTTTTTTCATAAATTCGATTTCAAAAAAAAATTTCAACCATAATATTATTAATAATATATTATTTAAAAAAGGTTTTTATAAAACCTTTTTAGATAATTTATTATCTAATAATAAATTATTTATAATCAATAATATATTATTAGCCGTAAAATTTTACGGTAGCAATTTTTTTTGATTTTTTATATATTTAAATATTTTTTTCTTTTTTCGCTTCTAAGCCTCACTCTCATCTACTCTTCAATATTCCATTGTTAAATAGAGTCTGTTTAAGAAAAGAGATTGGTCAGGGGAGAGAGTGAGAGGGAGCTACGCTCGTTTTCACTCGCTATACCTTCGGTCTTGTTTAA
>JALWDJ010000095.1 GCA_027014605.1 Campylobacteraceae bacterium | reverse complement strand
TAATGTCAAATTAGAAAGAAACTTAGCAAAAGTGTACCCTTTGAGGCGCAAACTAGGAATATCTTATGATGAGGAGGTACAATAGTTTTATGTTAAAACTAAAAGTGCCACGGAATATTGGTTATAGTCTAATTTGATTATTCTACTAATAACTCTCAGATTAAGACCTACTAAGTCTAAGTAGAAAGTTGGAACAATTTTCCTCTTTGATAAGATAGGGTTCATGGAGTACTAGATCTAATCTTTTCAAGTTTTTCTATTTGTTCTGCTAATCTAAGAAGCTCTTCTTCAAGTCTTCTCTCAAAGGCTTCTATTAATTGTTCATGTAACTTACTCAGTATACCCATATTTGCTTTACCTAAGCTACATTCCGAGTCATCTGGATGTCTAATAGCAATGTAGCTATATCCTCTCTTAATTCTAAGATAGAGCCTTCCCTCACGGCCACATTTGGGACAAACCACATGCATCTAGGTCAGAGGACTTCATGTGGCTCTTTAAAGAGAAATGATCGGACAGCTACGACCAGATGGGTAATATGTCGTTATTGTAAGAGCAAGATTAATAAACCCTAAAGGGTAAGCTCTCTTCGAGCACTAACATATTAGTGCAATGAGCCCCTCGCCTCTCCACGGGGGGAAAGCCCCCGTGGCATGCGAGGGGTGATTAACCCCCATCGCTAGGGCGGGCCTACCACCCAGAAAAGCCCCGCCCCCACCCAGAAAGAAACCGGTTGATCCTGCCGGACCCGACTGCTATCGGGGTGGGGCTAAGCCATGCGAGTCGTACGCCCGGGGGCGCCCGGGCGTGGCGCACGGCTCAGTAACACGTGCCTAACCTACCCTCGGGAGGGGGATAACCCCGGGAAACTGGGGCTAATCCCCCATAGGGGAGGAAGGCTGGAAGGCCCCTCCCCGAAAGGGGCGGAGACCGATCAGTCTCCGCCCGCCCGAGGATGGGGGTACGGCCCATCAGGTAGTTGGCGGGGTAACGGCCCGCCAAGCCGATAACGGGTGGGGGCCGTGAGAGCGGGAGCCCCGAGATGGGCACTGAGACAAGGGCCCAGGCCCTACGGGGCGCAGCAGGCGCGAAAACTCCGCAATGCGGGCAACCGCGACGGGGCCACCCCGAGTGCCGGCCGATGAGGCCGGCTTTTGCCCGGTGTAAGGAGCCGGGCGAATAAGCGGGGGGCAAGTCTGGTGTCAGCCGCCGCGGTAATACCAGCCCCGCGAGTGGTCGGGGTGATTACTGGGCCTAAAGCGCCCGTAGCCGGCCCGGCAAGTCCTCCCCGAAATCCCCGGGCTCAACCCGGGGGCAGGGGAGGATACTGCCGGGCTTGGGGGCGGGAGAGGCCGAGGGTACTCCCGGGGTAGGGGCGAAATCCGATAATCCCGGGAGGACCACCAGTGGCGAAGGCGCTCGGCTGGAACGCGCCCGACGGTGAGGGGCGAAAGCTGGGGGAGCAAAGGGGATTAGATACCCCTGTAGTCCCAGCTGTAAACGATGCGGGCTAGGCGTTGGGCGGGCTTAGAGCCCGCCCAGTGCCGCAGGGAAGCCGTTAAGCCCGCCGCCTGGGGAGTACGGCCGCAAGGCTGAAACTTAAAGGAATTGGCGGGGGGGCACCACAAGGGGTGAAGCTTGCGGCTTAATTGGAGTCAACGCCGGAAACCTTACCCGGGGCGACAGCAGGATGAAGGCCAGGCTGACGACCTTGCCGGACGAGCTGAGAGGAGGTGCATGGCCGTCGTCAGCTCGTGCCGTGAGGTGTCCGGTTAAGTCCGGCAACGAGCGAGACCCCCACCCCCAGTTGCTACCCCGGGCTTCGGCCCGGGGGGCACACTGGGGGGACTGCCGGCGTAAGCCGGAGGAAGGAGGGGGCCACGGCAGGTCAGTATGCCCCGAAACCCCGGGGCTGCACGCGAGCTGCAATGGCGGGGACAGCGGGTACCGACCCCGAAAGGGGGAGGCAATCCCGTAAACCCCGCCCCAGTAGGGATCGAGGGCTGCAACTCGCCCTCGTGAACGTGGAATCCCTAGTAACCGCGTGTCACCAACGCGCGGTGAATACGTCCCTGCCCCTTGCACACACCGCCCGTCGCGCCACCCGAGGGGGCCCCCGGCGAGGCCCCCACCCCAGGGTATACCCTGGGGTGGGGGTCGAGCCGGGGGCCCCCGAGGGGGGCGAAGTCGTAACAAGGTGGCCGTAGGGGAACCTGCGGCCGGATCACCTCCTTTAGTGGGGGCGGGGCTCTGTGTGGTGGTAGGCCCGGACAGGACACCCCACCACCACACCAGCAAGCCGCCCGGTGGATGGCTCGGGTCGGGCGCCGACGAAGGGTGTGGCAAGCTGCATTAAGCCCGGGGTAGGCGCAGGCAGCCGTAGAACCCGGGATCCCCGAATGGGGCTTCCTGCCAAGGCCGAACAGGCCTTGGCGCTCCGGGTTTTACCCCCGGAGCGGGAACCCCCCGAACGGAAACATCTTAGTAGGGGGAGGAAGAGAAACCAACAGGGATCCCCTGAGTAGGGGCGACCGAAAGGGGGAGAGCCCAAACCAAATCCCGTGGGGAAAACCCACGGGAGATGTGGGGTTGTGGGCCCAGGGGCCGCCGCCGGCGGGGAAGCCGAAGTGGGCTGGAAAGCCCCGCCGTAGAGGGTGATAGCCCCGTAGGCGTAACCCGCCGCGGCGAGGCCCTGGGCTCCGGAGTACCGCGGCTTGGTTTTGCCGCGGGAAGCTGGGGGCCACTGGCCCCCAAGGCTAAACACGTCCCGACACCGATAGCGAACTAGTACCGTGAGGGAAAGCTGAAAAGAACCCCGAAAGGGGAGTGAAAAGAGCCTGAAACCGGGCGGCTAAAGGAGAGGCGGCCCGAAAGAAGTCCCCCGCCCGAAGGAAACCGGGGCAACCCGGGAGTACGAGGGCGGGGGGTAGGGTCGCCTCTTCCGTCTAGAAACACGGGCCGGGGAGTTCCCGCCCGTGGCGAGCCTAAGGGGGTCAACCCCGTAGGCGTAGGGAAACCGACATGCCCGTAGCGGGGTCATCGACCCCGTGAGGGGCGGGGTCATAATAGGCCCGTAGTCACGGGCGGGAGACCAGAAACCGGGCGATCTAGCCCCGGGCAGGGTGAAGCGGGGCGAAAGCCCCGTGGAGGCCCGAAGGGGTTCTGACGTGCAAATCGTTCCCATGACCCGGGGCTAGGGGCAAAAGACCAATCAAGCCCGGTGATAGCTGGTTCCCCCCGAAGCGGGTCGCAGCCCGGCCTCTCCAGAGGGAGCCCACGGGGTAGAGCACTGATCGGGGGGTCGGGGCCGAATAGGCCTCGGCCTCCCGGTCAAACTCCGAACCCGTGGGCCCCGTAGAAGGAGGGAGGCGGGTTCCCCAGGGGTAAGCCTGGGGGCCGAGAGGGGAACAACCCAGACCGGGGTTAAGGCCCCAAAGTGCGGGCTAAGTGTCAATCTAGAAGGGTGTCCCCCACCCAAGACAGCGGGGCCGTGGGCCTAGCAGCAGCCATCGGCTAAGAAGTGCGTAACAGCTTACCCGCCGAGGTGGGGGGCCCCGAAGATGCCTAGGGACTTAAGCCCGCCGCCGAGACCCCGGGCCCCCGGCCGTTGGCCGGGGTGCGGTAGGGGGGCGCGGCCGTGGGGCAGAAGCCGGCCCGTGAGGGCCGGTGGACCCGCGGCCGTTGCAGATCCCGGCGGTAGTAGCAGCGAAGAGGGGTGGGAATCCCCTCCGCCGGAAAGGACCAGGGTTCCATGGCAACGATAATCAGCCATGGGTTAGCCGGTCCTAAGGCGGGGCGTAACTCGCACCCGCCGAAAGGGAAACGGGTTAATATTCCCGTGCCGCGGGGGTAGGTTTCTGCGGCAACGCAAGCCCCACCCCCGACGCCTCGGGATAGGACGGGCGGGGCTACCGCCCCGCTTAACCGCTGAAGGCCGGGGAGTGCCGTCATGGCGAGAACCGGCCGAAGGCGGGAATAGCCGGGCCTTGAGCCCGGTCCGTCCGACTCCCGGGGCCCGTGAAAAGGGGGTGGGGAACGAGCCCCCGCGCCCGTACCGAGAACCGACACAGGTGCTCCTGGGTGAGCAGCCCAAGGCGGCTCGGGTGACCCCGGGCCAGGGAACTCGGCAAATTGGCCCCGTAACTTCGGGAGAAGGGGTGCCTGCGGCCCTGGGGACTACCCCTGGGGCCGCAGGTCGCAGTGACAAGGGGGACCTGACTGTTTAACAAAAACATAGGTCCCCGCGAGCCCGTAAGGGTGTGTACGGGGGCTGAATCCTGGCCACTGGCGGTACGTGAAACCCGGGTACAACCGGGCGAAGCGCCGCTGAAGGCCGGGGGTAACTCTGACCCTCTTAAGGTAGCCAAATGCCTTGCCGGGTAAGTTCCGGCGTGCATGAATGGATCAACGAGGTCCCCACTGTCCCGGCCCGGGGCCCGGCGAACCCACCTCCAGGTGCACAGTCCTGGGACCCCCGACGGGGCGAGAAGTCCCTGTGGAGCTTTACCGCAGCCCGCCGTTGGGGCGCGGGGTGGGGTGCATAGCGTAGGTGGGAGCAATGAACCGCGGTCTCCGGGCCGCGGGGATGCGCCAATGAAACACCACCCACCCTGCCCTGCGCCCCTAACCCCGGGGTTACCCGGGGGACAGCGGCGGGTGGGCGGTTTGGCTGGGGCGGCACACCCCTGAAAAGATATCAGGGGTGCCCAAAGCTCGGCTCAGACGGGTCAGAACTCCGTCGTAGAGGGTAAGGCCAAATGCCGGGCTGACTGCGCCCTTGAACGCAAGGGGCGCAGGGGGGAAACCCGGGCCTAGCGAACGCTCGTGCCCCCGCCAGTGGGGGCCGGGCATGACAGAAAAGCTACCCCAGGAATAACCGGCTCGTCGCGGGCGAGAGTCCACATCGACCCCGCGGTTTGGTACCCAGACGTCGTCTCTTCCCATCCTGGGGGTGCAGCAGCCCCCAAGGGTGGGGCTGCCCGCCCATTAAAGGGGAACGTGAGATGGGTTCAGACCGTCGTGAGACAGGTCGGTCTCTACCTGTCGGGGGTGCTGGCCGCCTGAGGGGAAGGTGCCCTCAGTACGAGAGGAACGGGGCGCCGCGGCCTCTAGTGTACCGGTTGTCCGGAAGGGCAGAGCCGGGCAGCCACGCCGTAGGGGATAACCGCTGAAGGCATCTAAGCGGGAAGCCCTCCCCGAAAAGAGGCGGCCGCTCGGCGTGGACATTAATGTCCACGCCGAGGAGGGCTCCCGTAGAAGACGGGGTTGATGGGGTGGGGGTGTAACCCCCGAGGGCCGTAAGGCCCGAGGGGGGAGCCCGCCACTCCCAATCGCCCAAGGTGTGGTGGTGGGGTCTGAAATCCGGGCCTACCACCACACAGAGCCCCGCCCTAGCGATGGGGGTTCAAATAATAGAAAATAAGCACTATATTTAAGAGAGAAATAACACATCATAGTTATTGAACGACGTCCTAAGTAGCATAGAATTTTGGAGAGAATTTATGTCAAAATTAGGAACTATCACAGGTTTTGATTGGCTTAGTAAATGGTTTGAGGATGTCGTTATTAACAAAGACATAAATGAGTGGTATAATTTTGATGTTTACTTGACAGTACTTCTAAGAGTATATGCAGAGTATGTAGTGTATGGGAGGCTTGTTCTACTAGATCCAGATATTAAGGAGAAAATTAACACTATAAGACGAGTATATGCAATTAAGCTAATTGAGTGGCTTACAGATCCAGTAACTTTCAAACTTCCAAATATTACATTAAGTGCATATAAAAGAGTTGGTGAGTACATAGTTATTTACATAACTGAGCCGCAGAAAATAATTGAAACCGCAATAGAGTTAGATGAACGCGGATTTAAAAAGAGATTAGAAAGTCTAGGAGTGGAATACGAAAAATATCTAAACAAGACAAAAGACACTAAAGATACTAAAGCCAAGAAGAAAAAACGCAGAAAAAATAAATAATATCTTCTTGAGAGAACTTGACATGACGTACACCATTGTTATAAAGTACTACCTTCTTTATCTTATGAGGAAACATACATTCATATAGTAGTCCTTCTAAGTTCTTAATTTTTGACCTTTCTTATACATTATTAACTAATTTCATTGCTGGTATTATAAGCAAGTGATACCCAATCACTGTCAACAACCATCCTAGGATTATTCCAATAAGTAATTGTGAAACACTCTGTGATACTAGGTAGTAAGCTAACAGACAGGTTGGAGCGAGCACCACGGTCGTTACGTAGATAATTGCCGCTCGCTTACCGTATATGCGAGTACCAGTAAAATAGATAGCAAATGCTACTA
>JALWDJ010000094.1 GCA_027014605.1 Campylobacteraceae bacterium | reverse complement strand
GAGAGTTGAGAGAGTGAGATATTGCCTCTTTCAAATGCCATTAAAACTAAACTCTCTAAAAATCCATGTCGCAATATATCATCTTCAAAGGAGGTAGCTACACCGAGAGGTTTTCCCCGTTTTGTAATCATAACAAACTCATTGTTTTCTAATGACTTTGTAAAAATAGCTGGATTTATTTGTAAATCTCTTATGCCTACGGTTTGCATTTTTTCTATCCTTATACTATTAACTATAAGTATATAGTAGCAAATATTGGTTAGAATTTGCTTAATATATTACCGATAATGATACCTACACTGAGCAATCATCAAATTATCATCACTCACTTTATAGACTAAACGATGTTCAATAGTAATACGCCTAGACCAATATCCTGACCAGTTATATTTAAGAGGTTCAGGCTCTCCAATGCCCTCAAAAGGCTCTCTTTGAATCTCTTTAATAAGTCTATTAATCTTTTTTAAAATCTTTTTGTCATTCTGTTGCCAATAGAGATAGTCCTCCCACGCATCATCTGAAAAGCTAAGTATCATTCTTCTATAAGCTCTCGTTTTTTACCAAGACCAGCTTCTAGTTGGGCGATTGAGCGATTTAATCTTTTGGCATTGGCTTCACTCTGCATAAGGTAGGCTGTCTCCTCTAAAGCACGATAATCTCTCATGGAGATGATGACTACAGGCTCTTTGTTTTGTCGTGTTACTGTAACAGGCATACAGTTATCGACTACAAAGTCAAAAGTGGAAGCTAAGTTTTGTCTAGTATGAGAAAAATTTATTGTTTGCATGAAAACTCCTTTGTTTTATATGTACATATATTAGTACATATTTGTTAAATATCTACTTAAACTATTGTTCATTAACCTCCACCTCCCCATAAACAGGCAACTGAGCCAAAAGAACCTCACTACCTTTTGCAATAGCCTCTGTAGGGCAAGGTGTTATCATAGTTTTATCATTTTGTCTCATAAGCTCTTTTACCTTTTTAGCCTCCATCACCTCAATATTTAAACTACTCTTTTTCATAAGTGAGTTATGTTGAAGTCCACTCTCAATAAGTTGGGAGAGTGTAGTTGCCTCTATGTTGGTTGCTAGAAGCACAGTAAATAGTAATAGTTTTACTCTCATGATACTCTCCTTGTATTTTTAAAAGAGTAACATTTTTATATTAACTGTGTGTGAATTTATTATTTTAACTTTCTATATATCAATTTTTAAGCTATTATTTAAACTCCCTTACAGCCTCACTTAAATTCTCTTGACGCATAAAGTGTTCTCCTACTAAAAAAGCATCAGCTCCCACTTTAGATAACTCCTCTACCATCTCTCGTGTTGTTATTCCACTCTCTGCTACTATAACTTTTCCATTTGGAATAAGTGGAATTAACTTCTCTGTTAAACTCATATCCATCTTAAATGTCTCTAAATTTCTATGATTAATACCAATAATATTAGCTCCTGCAAATATAGCTTTTATTAAATCTGTTTTATCGTGAATTTCAACTAAAACCTCCAATCCCAAATGTAGAGCATAATTTAGTAACTCCTTTAGCTCTTTTCTTGATAGTGCTTTAGCAATAAGAAGCACAAAATCAGCCCCATAAGCAAGTGCCTCGACTAATTGATACTTATCTATAATAAAATCTTTTCTTAGAATAGGAATACTTGTATATCTTCTAACAGCCCCTAAATACTCCTTATCACCTTGAAAGAAGTGTGGCTCTGTTAAGATAGATAGAGCATCAGCTCCACCTCTCTCATACTCTTGACCAATAATAATTGGGTCAAAATCCTCTCTAATAACTCCCTTGCTAGGACTAGCCTTTTTAATCTCTGCTATTATCCTATATGGATTATCTTTAGTTGATTTAAGTGCTTTTATTACATCTTTTGGTACAAAAGGATTATATGCAAGTGAACGACCTAACCACTCTACTGGATACTCAACCTTTCTCTTCTCTAAATCTTCTCTTGTCTTTTTTATAATATCATCTAAAATCTGTGCCAATATTTATCCCTTATTTTTCTACCTATTTACTACTTATTACAGTTCTCTATTGCTCTCCAATGTTCTGCAATCTCCTCTTCATCCAAACCTTCAATATCAATAACTTTTTTCATCTCTCTGTAGGCATCTTTGCACCTATGAAGTTTATAGTAACCCCATGCTAGAGAATCTAAATAGTAGCTATTGTTTGGTTGCTCTTTTAGTGCATCTTTAACTATCTTTATACCTTTTTGAATATCTATATCTTTATCTATAAGAGTATATCCATAATAATTTAAATAGACACTATCTTTTGCACCCTCTCTTATCGCTTTTTCAAATCTATCTACTACTTGATTTAACATCTCTTTACTATTTTTATCACTACTCTTTTCATATAATGCCATTGCAGACTCAGCTAACCATCTAGGAGATTTTTCAATATGATACAATCTATCTGAAATTTTAAAGGCATTAGCATAATCTTTTTTAGCTAAAAATACCTCATATAATAACTCATCATTCTTATACTCATGTTGTAAAAATGAAATAGCTCTATCAAACTCTTTTAAATATATATATCCCTCAACTAATTTAGTAGCATATATATCTTTTTTAGTTTTTTTATATAAACTCATATATACATCTAATAGTGGTTCAATTTTCTGCTCTTTTGAGTATATCTCTAAAAGTTTATTACATATCTTTTCACTACATTTATGTCTCTTTCTATACTCTTCTAAACGCTCTATCGCACCATCTGGATTATGTAGATAATCATCTAAAAGTATAGCTATCTTTAGAAGTATATCCTCATTGTATGTCTTATTATAAGCAACTGTTAATAATTCTACAGCTTTTTTATAATCCCCTGATAAAATATATGGACTTGCATCAAGTTCATAATCTATAGCCTCTCCAGACTCTCTTATCAACTCTTCACCTATCTCTTTTGCCTTTTTATTATTCACCTGATTAATATAAAATGAGATTAAAAGCCTTTTAAGTTGAATATCTGACGGATTTTTCTTAATAAGTTTTTTAAGTTCAGGGATATTTTTTGAGACTATACCACCATATAGTGCTGTTGCTAACTCTCTAAATAGATACTCTATCCTCTTTGTTCTTTGATACAAAAGAGCATAAAAGTAGTGACTTTTTTTATAATATCCATGCATCTCATACCAAACTCCTTGAATAATTAAATCATCTTCACTCTCCATATTATCATCTATATCTTCACTCTTTTTAACTAAAAGTGGTTTTGAGAAATCTTTTGGATTATATTTAGGTAAATCACTTCTCTTTATCTTAGTGACATTTGGAGAGTAACTACAACCATTTAGTATAACAAATGATAAAATCAGCACTATAAATCTTAATCTATTACCCCTAAACACTCTTTTTTTACCTCCTCTTTCTCATTTTTATATATCTCCCAAAATGGAAATGTACGACACTGTAAAGGTCTTACAGGATATATTTTACACTGCTTTAGATTATTATCAAAAAATATACAAGCATAGTTATCTATATCAATTCGCTTTTCAATAAGAGAGTAACGATGTTTAATCTTTCTTATATAGATTGTAGCAAATTCTTCTATAGTTAAATCTAAAAAATTTGCTATTTGTTCTATCTCAATATATTTTACCCAGATATAACCACTCTCACCCGTACAACACTTACCACCACAATTACTACAAGCAGATGGAACAAATCTAAAATCATATCCATCTTTAGTAACTATATTACTATCTTCAAATATCATATATCTCCTTTAATATTATAAGTTGATGCTCTACTAAAAGCACTTTTAGCCTCTTTAGTATAATTATTATTATTATCAAATACTATAAGTGGTGGCTCTACCTTTATCATAGACTTCGAATTTGCTCTTGCCATAACCATTACTAATTTAGAAACTCTATCTATTTTTGGGTGAACAAAACGCAAAACTTCAGGGTTTATTTTATATTTTATTAAATTGTAAAGCAGAATATCAATCTGCTTTGCATCATAACATAATATAAATCTTCCTCTTGGTTTTAATACATCTTTTACCTTTTTTATAAACTCTTCAAGTGGTAAATGGTGTGAATATCTTGCAATATTTAACTCTATATTTTTGCTTTGAGTTACACTACTACTATAAAATGGTGGATTTGAAACTACAAAATCAAATCTTTTTTCTATATCTATATTTATAAAATCACCTAAATAACTATCTACCTCTAAAGAGTTTATTTTATAATTATATTTAGCATATTGTAACATATTTTTCTGCTTATCTATAATAGAACTTCTAATATTAAAATCTCTTGTAAGCAAGAGAGATATAATTCCTACTCCACACCCTACATCAAGAAGTTCTCCTTTTGGTTTAAAAGAACTAATAAAATTATAAAGAAATATAGAATCACTATTATATATATATCCCTTTGTTGGTTGATAAAGAAACATTTAAACCCCTTATTTAAAAAAATAGTAATATACCAAAAAATATATAATTAAAAGCTCTTTTTTATAAAATAAAAGAAAAAATTAGTAAAAATTGATTTTATTACGATAAAATTTCTCCTATGGATAAAACAGTTTTTACAGATGAAGAACCACTATCAACAGAATTTTGTATGCTAGATTATGAGTGTGCCTATCTCCCAGAGAAAAATGTTCGTATGCACTATAAATATATCGATAGAGCAACAAGAAAATATAATACTGCTCTAATCCAGAGAGGGTGGCGTAGATTTGGTTGTTACTATTTTCACCCAATTTGTAATGGGTGTAATGAGTGTAAATCTCTTAGAATAGATGCCAATAAATTTAAAGCAAGTAGATCTCAAAGGAAATCTATCAAAAGAAACGCTGAAACAGAGATAATTATACAGAAGCCAACAATGACTCAAGCTCATATTGACCTATATAATAAATATCATAACTTTAAACAGAAAAAAGATAATTGGTCGCATAGAAATATATCTCTAAGAGAGTATAAAGAGAACTTTGTAGAGGGGGCTTATGAGTTTGGAAAAGAGGTACTATATATAAGAGATGGTCAAATTATAGGTGTTGATTTATTAGATATACTTGAAGATGGAATATCCTCAATATATTTCTACTATGACCCAGACTACTCAAAACTATCTTTAGGAATCTATTCTCTTTTATATCAGATTGAGTTAGCAAAAGTTTTAGAACTTAGATGGATATATTTAGGATATTGGGTTGAAGGATGTAAAGCTTTTGCCTATAAAACAAATTTTAAACCTCAAGAGATATTAGATGGTTTTCCAAAATTAAATGAAAATACCAATTGGAAACCATCTACTATATAACCTCATCAATAAGTTTGCTACATAAATCAAAGCGATTATGTGTCATAAGGTGAACTTTAGGATGAAATTTAATAATAGTATTTAATATCTCTTTAGAGATATTAAATCCAACCTCTTGCTCTTTTTCTTCCCCATCCATTTGGGCTAAATTCATCTCATCTATAATATCTTTTGGCACAGTAATCCCAGGAACTCTATCTGATATAAAATTAGCAGTTTTTGCCCTTACAACAGGAAACTGTCCCAAAATAAGTTGTGCATCTTTTGCTGTATCTCTTATGGATTCATCTTTAGCACTCTCAAATATCTCTATTAACTCTCTTGCATTATCTAAATCATATACAGGTTGTGTAATAATTCCTCTTGCTCCATAGTTCAGTTTTTTTACTATCTTCTTTTTAATATTTTTCATATTTTTAGCGTAAGCATTAGATACTGCAAATGGATATATAGATTTTGGTTTTGGATTTAAAGGGGTATTATTATAGTCTAATCCATTATTTAATCTATATATAATACTAAGTAGAAGTGTAGAGTCTCGCTCTAAAACTCCTTTAACTTCTGGTTGGTCAGATAACTTTGCAGGGTCCCCAGTTAAAGCTAAAATCGCTCTTATATTAAAATCATTTGCACCTAAAAGAGTAGATTGAAGTGAGAGTTTATTTTTATCTCTCATACTCATTGTAGTAATAACAGGTTTCTTAAAACTCTCTTGTATCTTAATAGCAGATAATGTTGCATCCATCTTAAGCTTTGCTAATGGATTGTCTGTAACTGAAAAACCAACAACTCTCCTATCTAACTCTAACCGTTTAATATCCTCTATAATCTTATCTATTGATGCCCCATGAGGAGGGGTTATCTCTACTGTAATAAATGGTCTATCGTTCTGAAGTCTTTTACAAAATTTTTCAAACATAAATATATATAAGTCCTAATTGTTTATTGGATATAATTCTAGCAAAATTTAACATAGAGGTAGTATATAAATATGAAATTGGCTGTATTTGATTTTGACTCAACACTTATGGACGGTGAGACTATAGACTTTTTAGCTAAACCATTAGGATTTGAAAAAGAGGTAGCATCTATTACTAAAAAAGCGATGGAGGGGGAGTTAGACTTTTTTGAAGCACTAACTACTAGAGTAGCACTTCTAAAGGGTCTTCCTAAAGTAGAGGTTGATAAAATTTGTCAAAATTTACCAATTATTAATGGAGCTAAAGAGACAATAGATAAATTAAAGAGTAGAGGCTATAGAGTTGTCTGCTTTTCAGGTGGATTTAGAAATGCTACCTCTCCAAGTTGTAAAAAATTAGGAATTAATGCTGACTTTTCAAATATACTACATGATAATAACGGAATATTAACAGGTAGAGTCGGTGGAGATATGATGTTTAACTTCTCTAAAGGAGATATGCTAAAGAGACTACAAAATCTTTTATATATTAACCAAGAGAATACACTAGTAGTTGGAGATGGTGCAAATGACCTTAGCATGTTTAAGTATGCCTCAATTAGAGTAGCATTTTGTGCTAAACCTATATTAAAAGAGGCTTCAACACATATAGTTGATAAAAAAGATTTAAAAGAGATTTTAAAAATTATAGATTAAATAGAGATATTTTTTAAGAAATTAATAGTAGGATTATAATCATGGATATTTTTCAAGCAATCGTAATAGGTGCAATAGAAGGTTTTACAGAGTTTTTACCCATCTCTTCAACAGGACATATGATAGTAGCGAGTAAATTTTTAGGTGTTGAGCAGAGTTCTGTTATAAAAGCTTACGAGGTTATTATACAGTTTGCAGCAATTTTAGCTGTTATACTACTCTATAGAGAGAAGATAAACCTAAAAGAGATAAAACTATGGGAAAAGGTATTTGTAGCATTTCTACCAATTGCTATAGTTGGATTTCTATTAAAAGATTGGATAAAATCTATCTTTAGTGTAGAGATAGTTGCTACTATGTTTATAGTTGGTGGTATTATATTTTTAATTGTAGAGTATTTTCATAAAGATAATAAATCAACAGCAAAAGAGATTGAAGAAGTTAGTTGGACTCAAGCCCTATGGATTGGATTTGGGCAAATTTTCTCTCTAATCCCTGGAACTAGTAGAGCAGGTTCTACAATTATTGCTGGAATGCTAAGTGGAGTTAGTAGAAAAACCTCTACAGAGTTCTCTTTTTTACTTGCAATTCCTGTTATGATGGCTGTAAGTGGCTATGATTTGTTAAAACACTACCATGAGTTTATTGGTGCTGATTTAACGCCGTTTTTAATTGGTTTTGTGGTAGCCTTTGTAGTAGCATATTTAACCATAAAACTATTAATAGTTTTTTTGCAACGATTTACTTTTGTTGCATTTGGTATCTATAGAATACTTTTTGGAGTTTTTCTATTGATGATAATATAAAATATGTTTATAAGGTATTAAGTTGACATTTAATGAATTTAATTTTCATAAAGAGCTTTTAAAAGGGATACGAATAGCAAGTTTTAGAGAGCCTAGCCCTATTCAAAAAGAGGTAATCCCCATTATTCAGAATGGAGAGGATTTAGTAGCACAGGCTCACACAGGAACAGGAAAGACTGCTGGATTTGGATTACCTATTATAGATAAGATTGCAAATGAAAATATAGAGAGAGCTTTAGTAATTACCCCAACAAGAGAGTTAGCTACACAAGTTAGTGATGAACTCTATTATCTTGGAAGATTTTGTGGTATAAGAACTATTGCTATCTATGGTGGAGTCGGTTATGGAAGACAGATAGCACTCATCAATAAAGGTGTACAAATAGTTGTGGCTACTACAGGACGACTTAAAGACCTATATAAAAAAGGGAAAATAGATAATTTTAATCCTGAAATTGTTGTTCTTGATGAGGCAGATGAGATGCTTGATATGGGATTTTTAGACGAGATAAAAGAGATTTTTGAGTATATTCCTCAAAATAGACAGACTCTACTCTTCTCTGCAACTATACCTGAGCCTATTAAGGCTTTGGCTGATGAGATATTATCAAATCCAAAATTTATATCTGTTGTTGGTAAAGATAAGAGTACAACTAATAATATTATTAAACAGCAATATTATGTAATTAATGAGTCACAAAGAGATGAAGCAATTATTCGACTATTAGAGAGTGAAAATATCAAAAAATCTCTTATATTTTGTAGAATGAAGAAAGAGGTTGATAGACTCTCTGAGTATCTCCAAGCATTAGGTTTTAATGCTAAAGGGATACATGGTGACTTAGAGCAAAATGAGAGAGATGAAGTTATAAAAGCATATAGAAGAAATGAGATACAGATATTAGTAGCTACAGATGTAGCGGCTAGAGGACTTGATATAAAACAGGTTACACATGTATTTAACTACCATATACCATTTGACCCTCAAAGCTATGTACATCGAATTGGTAGAACAGGTAGAGCTGGTAGAGAGGGAAAAGCTATTACACTTGTATCTACTAATGAATTTAGAGAACTTCAAAGAATAAAAAAAGAAGTTGGGGCTAATATGCAGTTAGCAACTATAGAAATAGAGAGCAATAGCTTAGATAATCAAACTAATTTTTCTATTTTAGAAAAGATGGTGAGAGAAGTTACTATAGATGAATTAGCAATAGATTTTATTGATAGTATGGAGGATATGAACTATCATGAATTTGTTGAAAAAGTAGTAACAATACTATTAAAGGAGAACTACTCAAAAACTATTACTATTGGATATGACAAAGAGAGTGTAAAGAGCATGTTAGATGAGTATCAAGATAAACAAAAAGTAGCACGACAGAGTAATCGTTCTAAAAAGAGAAGGTAAATCAAGCTTTTACAAGTAAAAATTGATAGAATACATATATAAAATAAATCTATAAAAGTAAAAAGGTTTTTTATGACTGAAGTAAATTATATAGTCGAAGCTTTAAAGTTTATGGTACTTGGTATGGGGGTAGTATTTCTATTTCTCATAGTACTAGTTCAACTTATTAAGCTTCAAGCTTCTCTAATCCAGAAGTATTTCCCAGAGAAAACTCCTATCACGCCAACTATGCCTAAAATAGGTGATGATATAGAGGAAGAACAACGACGAGTCGCTGCCATTATTGCAGCTATATCGGAATATTCTAAAAATAAATGATAATAAGGTAGATAATGGCAAAGAAATATATTGATGTAATGGATACAACTTTTAGAGATGGATTTCAATCTGTTTTTGGTGGTCGTGTTCTTATGGATGACTTTTTTCCTGCAGTTGAAGCAGCAAAAAATGCAGGTATAAATCACTTTGAGTTTGGTGGAGGAGCAAGATTTCAGAGTCTTTACTTCTATTTAAGAGAAGATGCTTTTGAGATGATGGATAGATTTAGAGAGATAGTAGGACCTGAGGCTAATCTTCAAACTCTATCAAGAGGTATCAATACGGTTATGTTAGATACAGGAAGTGCAGAGCTTATTGACCTCCATGCAAAACTATTTAAAAAACATGGAACTACAACTATTAGAAATTTTGATGCTTTAAATGATGTAAATAATCTATCTTATAGTGGAGAGTCTATTAAAAAACATGGACTTCAACATGAAGCAGTCATTACCATGATGGATTTACCACCAGGGTGTAAAGGTGCACATGATGTAGCATTTTATGAGAAGACTTTAAGAGATATTTTAGATGCAGGAATAGAGTTTGATAGCCTATGTTTTAAAGATGCAAGTGGAACAGCAAATCCAAATAAGGTATTTGAGACCATATCAATGGCTAGAAAACTTCTAGGTGAAAATGTACATCTAAGACTTCATACTCATGAGACAGCAGGTGTATCTGTAGCATCATATTTAGCAGCACTTGAAGCTGGTGCTAATGGTATTGATATGGCAGCAAGTCCTGTTAGTGGAGGAACAAGTCAACCTGATATTTTAACTATGTTACATGCTACAAAAGGAACTAACTATAATCTTGGTGATTTAGAGTTAAATAAAATACTCAAATATGAAGATAGATTAAAAGAGTGTTTAGCTGATTATATGATACCACCAGAAGCAACTCAAGTATCACCTCTCATTCCATTCTCTCCAATGCCAGGAGGTGCATTAACTGCAAATACTCAAATGATGAGAGATAGTGGAAACCTCGATAAGTTTGATGAGGTTATTAGAGAGATGAAAGAGGTAGTAGAAAAAGGTGGTTATGGTACATCTGTAACACCTGTTAGTCAATTCTATTGGCAACAGGCTTATGCTAATGTTATGTTTGGAAAATGGAAGCAAATTGCACCAGGATATGGAAGAATGGTACTTGGATATTTTGGAAAAACTCCTGTTCCAGCAGACCCAGAGATTATTAAACTAGCATCTGAAAAATTAAATTTAGAACCAACAACAGAAAATCCATTAGATTTAGCAAACAGAGAGGTTACAAAATCTATTGCATATTGGAAAAAAGTTCTTGAAGATGAGAATTTAGATACAACTGAAGAGAATATATTTATAGCAGCAGCATGTGACCAAAAAGGTATAGCGTTTTTAAAGGGTGAGAGTCCTTTAATGGTAAGAAAAGGTGAAGATAAAAAAACAACAAAGAGTGGAGGAGAAAATATGAGTGGAAATTATACAGTAGTGGTTGATGGTAAAAAATATAGTGTTCAAGTTGCAGAGGGTAATGCAGATATACAAGTAACTCCTGCAGTAGAGACAGCATCATCTCCTACTACAGAAAATAAAACTGCTCCAACAGCAGGTGGTAAAGGTTCTCTTGAGATTAAATCACAAACTCCAGGTAATGTGTGGAAAATTTTAAAATCTGCTGGGGATAGTGTACAAGAGGGTGAACAGATTATGATTTTAGAGGCTATGAAGATGGAGATTGATATTGTAGCTGAAAAAGCAGGTGTAATTAAATCTATTGATGTAAAAGTTAATGATACTGTAATCGATGGTCAACTTCTTGCTACAATGGAGTAGGATATGAAAATTAAACAATTTTTCCTCTCAATACTATTTACTCTAGTTACCATGAGTTCAATCTCATTAGCAACTGAGGAAACCAAGGTACATCATGAAACTCAACAAGAGCAGAATAGTCAAAAAGAGCCTTATAAATCAAAAACTCTTAGCCAATTAGCAAGTAGTTTTTGGGAGACTACAGGTATTAATGCTATTTTAGATACTCATGATGGAGAGATGACATCAGACCCAGCAGGTGAAGCAAAAGAACATGTTATGGGTGCTTTTGAGTCATCACTTGGTAGAATTATTATGATTGGTATTGTATTTTTACTATTCTATCTTGCAATAGCAAAAGGATTTGAACCACTTCTACTCTTACCAATAGCATTTGGTGGACTACTTGCCAATATTCCATTAGCACATATGGCAGGACCTGAGGGTATGCTTGGAGTTATATACAATATGGGTATTGCAAATGAATTCTTTCCACTTCTTATATTTATGGGAGTTGGAGCAATGACAGATTTTGGACCTCTATTAGCTAATCCAAAAACTGCTCTTCTTGGTGGTGCTGCTCAATTTGGTATCTTTGGTTCACTTGTAGGTGCTGTTGCACTTGGATTTGATTTACAAGATGCTAGTGCAATATCTATTATTGGTGGAGCTGATGGACCAACCTCTATCTTTATTGCAAATAGATTAGCTCCTGATATGTTAGGTGCTATTGCAGTTGCTGCATACTCATATATGGCACTTGTTCCTGTAATTCAACCTCCAATTATGAGAGCATTGACTACAAAAGAGGAGAGACAGATTAAGATGGGAGTTCAGAGAAAAGTACATAGATTAGAGAAGCTATTTTTCCCTATAGTTGTACTTATGTTATCTATTTTAATACTGCCAGAATCAACCCCTCTAATTGGTGCATTTTCATTTGGTAACTTTGCTAAAGAGTCAGGAGTTATAGATAGACTTAGTGATACAATGCAAAATTCACTTATTAATATTGTAACTATCTTCTTAGGACTTGGTGTTGGTTCAAAACTAGCAGCAGATAAGTTTTTAGTATTGGAGAGTTTAGGTATTATGATTATTGGTCTAATTGCATTTGGCGCTGGAACAGCAGCAGGTGTTTTAATGGCAAAAATCATGAATAAATTCTCAAAAGAACCTATCAATCCACTTATTGGAGCTGCAGGTGTATCTGCTGTACCAATGGCTGCTAGAGTTGTAAGTAAAGTTGGAGCAGAGGAGAGACCTGGAAATGTTCTATTAATGCATGCAATGGGACCAAATGTAGCTGGAGTTATCGGCTCAGCAGTTGCAGCTGGTGTACTTCTATCTATTTTTAAATAGCATTTTAATAGCATAATTACTCTTAATTATGCTATCTTCTTATATTAAATAAAATATGATTTTTAAATCATATTTTATTTGCTATAAGGGCAAATAACTTATTTATATGAAGAAGGTAAAAAAGATGAGTACCAAGACACCAAATGCTCTTGAGGAATTAGGACTTGAAAATATTGGTAATGTTTATTATAACTTAAGCTATGATGAACTTCAAATTCATGAGATGAATAGAAATGAGTGTAAAATCTCATCAACTGGTGCTGCTATCTGTGATACAGGAATATTTACAGGCAGAAGTCCAAAAGATAAATATTTTGTTAATCAAGCTCCATCAAATCAATATATATATTGGGGAGAGACAAATAAAAAAATAGATAAAGAGATATTTGATGAACTCTTTAATTTTACTAAAAATGAGTTTTCAGGAAAAGATATATATATTATGGATGTTTTTACTGGTGCTAGTATAGATAGTAGAAAATCAATCCGTTTTGTATCTGAAGTAGCATGGCAAGCACATTTTGTAAAAAATATGTTTATTCGCCCAACAGAGGAAGAGTTAGAAAACTTTAAACCTGATTTTGTCGTATATAATGCATGTAAAACAACTGATAGAGAGTGGAAAAGACATGGATTACACTCTGAAGTATTTGTCTGTTTCAATATAGAAGAGAATATCTCTATTATTGGTGGGACATGGTATGGTGGAGAGATGAAAAAAGGGATTTTCTCTATGATGAACTACTGGTTACCACTAGAAGGCAAACTATCTATGCACTGCTCTGCTAATGTTGGTGCAGATGATGATGTGTGTCTATTTTTTGGATTATCTGGAACTGGTAAAACAACTCTCTCAACAGACCCAAATAGAGCTTTAATTGGTGATGATGAACATGGTTGGGACGATAATGGTATATTTAACTTTGAAGGTGGATGTTATGCCAAAGTAATAGACCTTAAAGAGGAGAGTGAACCAGAAATATTTAATGCTATTAAAAAGAATGCACTTTTAGAAAATGTTGTTATAGTTGATAATAGTGGATTAGTTGACTATAGCAATAAATCAAAGACTGAAAATACAAGAGTATCTTATCCTATTGAACATATAAAAAATCATAAAGATAATCTACAAGCAGGACACCCTAAAAATATTATCTTTTTAACCTATGATGCTTTTGGAGTAATTCCTCCTGTATCAAAACTTACTAAAGAACAAGCAATGTACTATTTTCTTAGTGGATATACTGCAAAAGTGGCAGGAACAGAGAGAGGAATAACTAAACCTGTTGCAACATTTTCAGCATGTTTTGGAGAGGCATTCTTACCACTACATCCAACTGTATATGCTAAACTCTTAGGTGAAAAGATAGATAAACATGGAGTAAATGTATATCTAGTAAACACAGGAAAAAATGGAAAAAATGAAAGAATGAGTATCAAAGATACACGAGCATGTATTAATGGCATATTAAATGGTTCTATAAATAGTGCTGAATTTGATACATTAGATATATTTAATCTTCAATTCCCTAAATCTTTAGATGGTATAAAAAATAATGCCATACTAAACCCTAAAAATACATGGGATGATGAAAAAAAGTTTAATGAAACTCTAAAAGAACTTGCTGAGAAATTTATTGAAAATTTTGAAAGATACAATGATAAGGGGAGTGAATTTGACTACTCTATAGCTGGACCTCAAATCTAAACTTATATTAGCAAACTATTAATTTAGCTTGCTATCTACTATTTTTTTTAAAATCCTTATAATCAAACAATCTAAAACATTATGCTAAAATTTCACAATTAATAAAATAGGTAAGGACAAATAGTTGCTAACTACAGTAAATATAGTACAAAGATATGGTAAAAGAGTACTTTTTGATAAAATCAATATAAAATTAGATAGAGGAAAAAGATATGGTTTAATTGGAGCTAACGGAGCAGGTAAATCAACATTTTTAAAGATATTATCAGGAGAGATAGAACCAACAGATGGTGAAGTTAAAATACAACCTTATCTAAAATTGGGTGTATTAGGACAAAATCAATATGCATTTGAAGATTTTACTCTAAAAGATGCAGTTTTATATGGAAATAAGAGACTATATGAGGCTCAAAAAGAGAAAGAGAAACTCTATATGGAAGGAAATTTTGAAGATGAGGCTGTAAATAATAGACTAGGTGAGTTAGAGATGATATGTGCAGATGAAGATCCAACATATGAATCAGAAATAAGAATAGAAAAACTACTTGAAGCTTTGGGTTTTCCTGCGTCTCAACATAATGATTTAATGAGTTCTATAACAGGTGGAGATAAATTTAAAATCCTATTAGCACAAGTTTTATTTTTAAAACCAGATATTCTACTTCTTGATGAACCTACAAATAACTTAGATATAGATACAATATCATGGTTAGAACATGAGTTAAAACGACATGATGGTACTATGGTTGTTATATCACATGATAGACACTTCTTAAATAATGTAGTAACTCACATATTAGACCTTGATTTTCAAAATATTAGAGAGTTTACAGGTAATTATGATGATTGGTATATATCTGCTAATCTAATTGCTAAACAAGCAGAGATAAACCGTAATAGAGCTTTAAGAGAAAAAGAGGAGTTAGAAAGATTTATTGCAAGATTTTCAGCAAACGCCTCAAAAGCAAGACAAGCCACAAGTCGTCAAAAACAGTTAGATAAATTAAATCTCCAAGAGATAAAAGTATCTTCAAGAAGAGAGCCATCTATTATGTTTAAACCTCATCGAGATATTGGAAATGAAATTTTAGAGGTTGAGAGTTTAGCAAAATCTTATGAAGATAATAGAGTTTTTTCAGATATATCTTTTAAATTAGAAAAGAGTGATAAAATAGCACTAATTGGAGCTAATGGTGTAGGAAAATCAACTCTATTAAATATCTTAATGGAACAAATCAAACAAGATGGTGGAACTTTCAAATGGGGAGAGACTATTAGTACTACATATTTTCCTCAAAATACAACTGATATTGTAGTAGGAGATGAGAAGTTATATGAATGGATACAAGGACATAATCCAAAATGGCATATTGATGAAATAAGAAAGTGTCTTGGTAGAATGCTATTTTCAGGTGAAGAGCAGAGTAAATCTGTAAATAGCTGTTCAGGTGGTGAGAAGCATAGAATAATGCTTAGTAAAATGATGATGGATAGTGCAAATTTCTTAGTTCTTGATGAGCCAAATAACCACTTAGATTTAGAAGCAATTATAGCTTTAGGTGAAGCACTCCATAAATATCAAGGTGGAGTTATATGTGTATCTCATGATAGAGAACTAATTGATGCTTTTGCAAATAGAGTTATTAAGATTAATAGTGATGGCTCTATCATAGATTTCAAAGGAGGTTATGAAGAATTTGTAGAAAAACATGAAAGTTAAAAACTATTTTTAAGTCAATAATCCAGCTTCATATAGAAATGGAGAACCTTCAAAATCTATCTTTTTAACTTTATCATATTTTGCAAAAGAGAGATATAATCTCTCTTTTGCTCTAGTCACTGCTACATAAAATAGTCTTCTCTCCTCTTCTATACTTCCACCTCTACTTATAAGTTTTCTATTTGGAAATCTACCATCCATTAAATCTATAACATATACCTCTCTAAACTCTAAACCTTTACTCGCATGTACTGTTAAAAGATTTACACCCTTACCTTGACTCAACTCATTTCCACCTAAAACCATTGCATTTACAAATCTTCTTACCTCTCTATATTGAGATGATAAATCACTTAAGAGTTTTGCTTTTCTTAAGATATTCTCTCTTGCTAATTTTTTTCTCTCTCTATCTATTTCACCAGATTTAAGTTTTGCTCTCTGAGTTGATAAAGTATCTATAATATTTTCATATAGAGCTGAATTGATAAGCTTTAAAAGCATAGTTTTAGGCTGTTTTACACCTCTTATTGATTTTAGAAAATTATAAAAATCTCTATAAAATAAAACTCCATTAGAGGTTACCTTAGGATGTTTTAATATAGGGTTGGATTTTATCTTATCATCTAATAAGAGACCATTAAAACGGCTAATTGAGCCAATCTGTGTATCATCATCAAAAAGTCCTAATTGTATATTTTTAGTAGGATTTAGTTTTGGAAGAGTAAAGATTGTAGGAGATAATATACCTCTAAATAGATTTCCCTCCCCAAAATGGATAAAAGACTCAAACATCTCTTTTGCTAATGCTGTTCCAATCCCCTTTCCATACTCAAAAATATGAATAAATGCCATCATATCTTTCTGATTTACAACTAATGATAGAACATCTAATAGAAATTTAACCTCTTTTGCATCAAAAAAACTATTTCCACCCTTTCTTTTTGAGTTTATACCAAGTTCTCTTAAACTAGCTTCAACCCCATCTGCACTTGAATTATTTCTAAAAATTACAGCAATATCATCTCTTTTTGTATTTGAGTTTTTAATTTTCTCTGCTACCCCTTGATATTGATTAAATAGTTCACTATATATAAGTAGTCTTGGAGGTAAATCTATATCAATTTTAGTAACTTCTAACTTTTTTGGATAAATTCTCTCATTTTTTTCAATAACCATATTAGCTAAAGATAGTATTGAAGCAGTTGAACGATAATTTTTACTTAGAGTAAATACTCTAGCATCTTTATATCTTTTTGTAAAGGTAGCAATATTCTGAATATTTGCACCATTAAAGGCGTATATACTCTGGTCATAATCTCCCACACAAAAAAGAGAATTTGACTCTATTGCATCTATTAATGAGTTTTGAAGAGTATTTGTATCTTGATACTCATCAACTAAAACTTCACTTATCTCTCTACCCTCTTCTAATAAGAGTTCTTTCATTTTTAGAAGCAAATCATTAAATGAGACAAAACCAAATTTATCTTTTGTAAGCTCATACTCATCTATAATATTCATATAGATATCTATAAGTACTCTATGTTCTGGATATTTATCTATAAACCATATATCAAAACCATCAAATGATGCATTTTGATATAAGCTATACTGTTCATATAGATATGTTGAAGAGAATGGCTCTATATCATGATTTAATCTTCTAAACTGTCTCTTCTCATATATACTTCTAAATAGAGTCTTTAATTCATTTGGCTGTTTTAATATAACATTTTCTCTCATCTCCTTTAACCATCTATAGCTTACTGCATGAAAAGTTCCAGACTCAATTCTATTGACTACAGAAGATGGAAAATATCTTCCAACTCTCTGTAACATCTCACCAGCAGCTTTATTAGTAAAGGTTAAGAGGAGTATGCTAGAAGGCTCTACTCCACTCTTTATAAGATTTGCTATTCTTCCTACTATTGTAGATGTCTTTCCTGTCCCTGCACTAGCAATAACTAAATTATTGCCCATAGGTGCAGTGACTGCACTCAACTGCTCTCTATTTAGAGTACTAAGTGGCATCTACTGTCCAAGTATATAGTATGTTGGTTTATTAGAGACTTTTTTTATTTTTACTTTATATTTTTTTGCCCACTTTTTAACTTTATTATTAAACTCATCTGATATTTCAGGAGATACATCTTCACTAGCTTTGATTTTAAAGTTATCTTGTGAGTTTGACATAGCAATGAACCCTTTTATTGGAGCTAAATTGTCATGTAGAGATAATATATGTCTTGAAAATCTCTCAAAATTATTGGTATTTTTTATAATTCTCTCCATCTGTTTAATGGAGTATTCTGTTTTTGAGTACCCTAACTGTGACAATAGTGCTTCTGGAGTTAAATCTATGTTCATTAATATTCCTTATTTTATTGTATTTTGGTCTTTAATAAAAAAAACCAATATATAACTTTAGCGAAAATAAAATTTATCTTCTCTTAATAAAATTTTCTAATCTCTTAATACCCTCTTGAATAGTATCAATATCTGTAGCAAATGAGAGACGAATATACCCCTCTGCACCAAATGCAATACCAGGAACAACTGCTACTCCCTCTTGTGCTAAAAGTTCCTTTGCAAATTTCAACGAGTCACTACCTACCTCCTTGATATTGATAAATAGATAGAATGCTCCATCAGGTTTAATAACAGATAAGCCATCAATTGCATTAATAAGCTCATAAGCCCTATCTCTTCTACTCTCAAAAACTAATCTCATCTCTTCAACTCTCTTATCTATTGAACCATCTAATCCTGCAATTGCAGCTGCTTGAGTAATTGAGCTAATATTTGATGTGCTTTGAGACTGTAGCTTATTCATAGCTTTAACTAACTCTATATTTGGAGTAGCAAGATAACCAAATCTCCAACCAGTCATTGCAGCAGATTTACTTAGACCATTAATTGTAACTGTTCTTTGAAACATATCTTCTGAAATTGATGCTAATGCTGTAAATTTTACACCACCATAAACAAGTTTTTCATACATCTCATCACTAAATACAATTATATTAGTATCTTTTAATACTTCTGCTAAAGCCTCTAACTCCTCTTTAGTATAAACCGAACCAGTCGGATTTGAAGGAGATGTTATTACTAAAACTTTTGTTTTTGGGGTAATAGCCTCGCTTAGTTTCTCTGGAGTAATCTTAAAACTTGTTGTATCATCTGTCTCTATAATTACAGGTTTACCTCCAGAATACTTTACAACTTCAGGATAAGTTACCCAATATGGTGCAGGAATAATAACCTCATCACCCTCATCTATAAGAGCTTGAAATAGATTAAATAGAGAGTGTTTTGCTCCATTATTTGTCTGTATCATATTAGTTTCATACTCTAAGCCATTGTCTCTTTTTAATTTTCCTACAACGGCATTAAGAAGTTCAGGAGTACCTGGAACTGCTGTATATTTTGTTTTACCTTCATTAATAGCCTTAATAGCAGCCTCTTTAATCTCTATAGGTGTATCAAAATCTGGTTCTCCAGCAGAAAAAGAGAGAATATCTTTTCCCTCTGCCTTAAGCTCTAATGCTAAAGCAGTAATAGCAATAGTCATAGAAGTAGATAGTGTCTGTATTCGTTTTGAAAGCATAATTTTCCTTATTTGGATATAAAAAAATCTAAAGATTATACTAAAAATTATATAATATTCACTTAATATAAATTAGTTGAATAATTTGATGAGTTCAGTTAAATTAATAACAAATTATAATATAATATCGTAAAATTACTACTTTATTAAAAGTTTAAAAAAGGATTAATTCAATTATGAAAAAAAGTACTAAAATACTTTTATATGGTTCAATAATATCTACTTTGTATATAATACTATGTATTTTTATACAAAAAGATGCGTTTATTAGTAGAGCAGAAAATTTAATATCTGAGAATAGAATAGAAAAATCTAAAATAGATAATACTCAAAATAGTAATCTACCATCTAAAGAGATTGAAACTATAGAAGAGATTAATCCACCTCAAAAAGATAATACAAATCAAGATAGAAAAGACAATTTAATAGATACAAATATTACAATTTCAACAGATATAGAAGATAAAAATCTTGAACAAAATATTACTAAAAGTGATACAAATAGTAGCAACAATATTACTACAGATATAGAACAGAATAATATAGAAGATGATATAGAAATAGCCCAAAATAAAATAACAGAAATTTTAAAAAAGAAAAAAATAAATTTTTATAGAAATCGTGCAAAACTAACACCCCAAAGTAAAAGAACCCTAAAAGAGATTATAGCTATAATAAAAGATATTCCTAATATAAAAATAGATGTTAGAGGTTATACAGATGCTAGTGGTAAAAAGAGTGTTAATAAGTGGATAAGTGAAGCTAGAGCTAAAAGTGTTAAACTCTATCTAGGAAGTCATGGGATTAATCCTGATATTATAGACTATAAAGGACTTGGAGAAGATAACTTATTATATAAAAATAAACCATACAGTCATTTAAATAGAAGAGTAGAAATTGAGATAAAAAGGAGATAAAATAGTATGTTTGAATTAATTGGAGAGATGGCTATTTGTCTAATAGTAGCCATACTATTAGGGTTTTTAATTGGTTGGCTTTTTGGAAAAGCTCTGGGAGCTGAAGAGTATGATTTGGATTATGATGAGATAAGTATTAGAGAAGATGAATATAGCTCTCAATTAAAAAGTCTTCAAGAAAGATATAATAAAGAAAAACAGTTAGTAGAAGATTGCAATAAAAAAAATAGAGAATTAAAAGGTGAACTTATGAAAAAGATAAATCTACTTCAAAAAACATCAAATACTCTTCAAGAGATACAACAGAAACATGGAAACAATATAACATCAAGAGTTGCAGAGTTAGAAGCTCTAATACAGAAAAAAGATGAAGAGTTAATGGAGTTTGAGAGAGTTTTAGTAAAAGCAGAAGAGACTATTGAAAAACTAAAATCTAAAAAAAATTAAAATTTCTCATGGATATAACTAGATAAAAAGGTTTTTAAATCTATTTTAGTCTTTCCACTCATTGCATTAGTCGCACCAAAAATACATGAACCTTTAAATTTAGAGTCCATATATGCTGAACCCAAAGTATCAATACACATCTGTTTACTATTAGCTAATGCTATATGCTTACTTTTTACATCATTTAAAATACTCTTAGAGTATTTATATCCCAATAAATAGTATGTATAATACCTCTTTAACATCATTTTAGTATGGGCATCTAAAATAGTAATTAAAATTAATATATATACAAATTTTTTCATTTCTATCTCCTCATTGCATTTTAATCATAATTAATATTAGTGGAATAAATGAAGTTAATATATGAAGTCCAATTCCTGCAATTCCAGCTCCAATATATCTTAAAAATTGTGCTGATTTTCTATTTTTTTCAGATATTATTCCAATAAAAACACCCAATATATGAATAAGTGAAGTTCCAAGTACAAAACCTATTGAGTATAGAAATGGATTTAATATATTTGGCATCTCAACCCCATGAGCATAACCATGAAATATTCCAAAGAATGCCACAAATGCTAAACCAATCTTTACAGGGATAAATCTCTCACTAGCTATTGCAATACCAAGTAAAAATACAGACATTGCAATACCTATCTCAAAAATAGGAACTTCAATCTCATATATACCTAAAATCCCACCAACAATCATAAAAGATACAAAAGTAGCAGGAACATACCATATTGCTCTACCTCCAATCTGAGCACTCCAAATTCCAACACTAACCATTGCTAAAAAATGGTCAAATCCTAAAACAGGATGTTCAAAACCAGATAAAAACCCTGTTCCACCAATTTGATGAGCATTTGCTAATAGAGATAAAGATATTAAACTTAATATTAACTTCACAAAATAAGCCTTATATTTTTCTTAAAATTATATACATTTTTTATTAAAGTAATATATTACAAATAGTATGTTATTATTTAAATTAGTTTTAATATAAGGGAAACAATGCAAAATATATATGGAATTGATATTTGGGGTGATAACAATTTTATTGTTAAAGATGGAAAAATAAATATTAATTATAAAAATCAACCATCTTTAATAGAAATAGTAAAAAAGATACGAGAAAAAGGACATAGAGGACCAATTCTACTACGGTTTCCCCATCTTATAAAAAAACAGATAAGTAAACTCTATTTTGAGTTTAATAGAGCAAAAAATGAATTTACATATAATGGAGAGTTTAATGCTCTATTTCCACTAAAGGTAAATCAATTTCCAAATTTTATAAACTCACTTATTGATGTATCTAAAGAGTATAATTATGGATTAGAGGCAGGAAGTAAAGCTGAACTTATTATTGCTATAACTCATACTCCTCTAGGTTCTCCCATTACAGTAAATGGATTTAAAGATAAAGAGATGATTTCTCTCTGTTTTATTGCTAGTTATATGGGACATAATATAACTATCACCATTGAGGGGCTTGGAGAGTTAAAAACTATTATAGAAGTAGATAGAGAGTTTAATCATCATATTAAACCTAAGATTGGCATAAGAGTTAGACTTCACAGCTCTGGAGTCGGTATATGGGCAAAGAGTGGAGGATATGGCTCTAAATTTGGATTAACATCAACAGAGATACTAGAAGCTTACGAGTTATTAAAAGAGAGTACTCTTTTAGATAGATTATATATGATACATTTTCATATAGGTTCACAAATAAATCAGATTGCACCTTTAAAAAAGGCTCTAAGAGAGGTAGGAAATATATATGCTGATTTAAAAAAAAGAGGTGCTAAAGAGTTAAATGCTATTAATATTGGTGGTGGATTAGCCATTGAATACTCTCAACATCTAAATAGTAAAGAGTTAAATTATTCACTTAAAGAGTTTGCTAATGATGTAGTATTTCTAATAAAAGAGATTTCTAAAAATAAAAATATAGATGAACCCGATATATTTACAGAATCTGGTAGATTTATAGCATCTAGCCATGCTATATTAATAGCACCTGTATTAGAACTATTTTCAAGTGAATATAATGAAAAAAGCTTAAGATTGAAAGATAAAAATCCACCACTAATAGAAGAGCTATATGCACTTCTCAAAGCTATAAATCGCTCAAATGCAAGGGAGTATCTACATGATAGTCTTGACCATATGGAGAGTCTATTAACCCTATTTGATTTAGGATATATAGATTTAGAAGACCGTTCAAATACAGAAATTTTAGTAAATTTAATTATAAAAAAAGCTATTATGCTCTTAAAAGATGAAGATACAGATGAATTAAAAATACTTCAAGATAAAATTCAAGAAAAATATCTAATTAACTTTTCAGCTTTTCAATCTCTACCTGATTTTTGGGGATTAGGGCAAAATTTTCCAATAATGCCAATAGATAGATTAGATAATAAACCAACAAACTCTGCAACACTTTGGGATATTACTTGTGATAGTGATGGAGAGATAACATTTAATAGAGATAAACCTCTCTATCTACATGATATAGATATAACAAAAGATGAATATTTTATAGCATTTTTTCTAACAGGAGCTTACCAAGAGATTTTAGGTATGAAACATAATCTCTTTACACACCCTACAGAGGTTATTGTAAATTTTAATGAAGATGGAACTTATAGATTAGATAATTTAATAGAAGCTCAAAATCTAATAGATGTATTAGAAGATATTGATTATAATAAAAACCTAATAGATAAACAACTAAAATATATGATAGAGGAATCAAATCTTCTTAGTCACTCTAAGAAAAGAGATTTTTTAGGTAAACTCTATCTATATTTAAGTGAAAATAGTTATCTTAAAACCATTCAATTAAAAAAAAATAGATTTTAAAAATTAATATAAAATATTAATACGGTATTTTGATTTTCTCTCCTATATATAGAGTTGTAGATTTTTGCAACTGTCTATTTGCATCTATTATTTTTTGATACTTCATAGCATTACCATAAAATCGTTGTGCAATAAGAGCTAATGTATCACCCTCTTTAACTGTAATTATTCTATCTTTATCTCCTTTTAACTCTTTACTATTTTCTTTATAAAATTCATTAACTATTCCACTAAGCTCTATAGGAATAGAAGCTTTTTTATTATAAAAAGCATCAACCATACTATTAAGTTCATTAGATATATCTTGTGAGTTTCTATAGTGAACTCTACTATTTTCCTTTTCATAGTTACTAACTATATTTTTAATATTATCTCTAATATAAGTATTATCTTTTTTTACTGATGGAGGAGTCTGAACAGTAGTCTCCTCATTAGAATTAAGATGTGATACACCCATTACTCTACTCTTTTTAGGAGTCTCATGACTACTATGAATATAGTAAAATCCTAAATATCCCACAATAGCTATAGTACCTACTAGAAATAAAATTTTAAAATAGAGACTATTTTCATCATCATCATTATCTTGATTAATAGTTGCAGATTGACTCTCTTTTATATAATCAATCTGATACTCATCTCTATAATCTTTTTCAATATCAAACATATTAATTAAACCTTGTGCTTTTTATTTAATATTATTTTATCTAAAAAAAATAAAATTTTAATAAGTTTTAAAGTTATTATTAGTTTTTTTGTTTAAAATATCGCTAAGATATAAGGAAGGATAATATTATAATGAAAATAAAGAAGAGTATTACTATTAGTTTAGGAATAATATTAAATTTAAATACATTATTTGCAGTTGACACAAAAATTACAAAAGAGTTAACTTCAATAATAGCAAAAGATAAAGGGAATAAAATTATTATAAAAAGAGTTCAAGAGCCAAATAGTAAATTAAGTAGTAGTTTTAATAAAATTAAAAAAGAGTGTCCTCCATACTGTATTCAACCAATGAATATTGAAAATGTAAAAACTCTAGGAGAACTTGAAGTATTAAATTTTATTAAAAATATGAAAAATAGTAGTGGTTCACTATTAATTGATGCAAGAACTAGAAAATGGCATAAAAAAGGTACTATCCCAACAGCAATAAATTTACCATTCTCAATGCTTAACAAAAAAAGTAAATATTTTAATAAAATTTTAACACTTCTAGGTGGTACAAAAATAGGTTATAACTGGAATTTTGATAATGCTCAAACACTACTTATATTTGGTAATGGAGCATGGGATAAACAGGCAACTACTGAAATTAAGACTCTTATTAATGTAGGTTATCCTCAAGACAAACTACTATATTATCGTGGTGGTATGCAGATGTGGAATAGTCTTGGATTAACAATTAAATAGATGAAAATTAAAAAAAGGAAAATTTTATATGAAAAAAATATCAACTATCACCCTATCTATATCTATATTAAGCTCAATACTTTTTGCAAAATCTTCAGATAACAGATTAAAAATATATGCTTGTGGAATTACACGAGTAGCTTTTATGAAAGAATTAAATGAAGCTTTTAGCAAAAAATATAATATCAACATAGAGATGAATAAAAGAGGTGGAGACCAATTTGTATTATCAAGTGTTAACAAAAAAAAGGCAGATATTGGCTCTGGATGTAGAGAACCCCTAAAAAGTATTGATAGTGAAAAAAATATATGGTCGATACAGGTCGCTTGGGGTGCATTATCTTTTATAGTAAATCCAAAAAATAAAATAGATAATATTTCCACAGATAATATCAAAAAAATCTTAACTGGAAAAATAATAAATTGGAAAAATTTAGGTGGAGAGGATAAACCAATTCATCTAATTATAAGAGCTGGTAATAAATCAGGTATTGGTTTAACAGCTAGAGAATTATTATTTAATAATATAAATCAAAAATTTTATAATAAAGCAGAGATTGTTAAAAGTTCAGGATTTATTAGAGAAGAAATCGCAAAAAATAAATATGCTTTTGCTATTGATAATGTAATAAGTTCTAAAATAGATAAAGATATTAAAATGTTAAAAGTTGATGGAATTAACCCTACAAAAGAGAATATACTATCTAATAAATATAAACTTAGACAGGCTCTATATTTCTATCTAAATGGTAAACCCAAATATATAGCAAAAAAATATATTGATTTTGTACTAAGTAAAGAAGGACAATCAATTATCTCCAAAACAGGTACAGCAAATCTTGAAGAGGCAACAGGAGAGGGAGATGAAGATAATTTAATTTTCCAAAATCTTCAATTTGGTATAAAAACTAAGTGAACTTAATATTTTAAAAAAATCATACTATAATATCCTATATTTTATTATAGAAGGTTTTTTATTGAAAAAGATTATATTGATTATTTCAATTTTTTTAATAACTACATTGACACTAAATGCAGTAGATTATACAAAAAGAAAAAGTGTTAAAAAGTTTATGCATACTATGCAGTATAGATATGGTTTTAAGAAAAAAACATTAGAGAGATGGTTTAAAAATGTTCGCAAAAATAGCTATATTAGAAGATTAAGACAAGGCTTATTCTGTTATGGTGGTAGATGTGACTCAATGGGTAGTTGGGATATATACTCATATCAATTCCTAAAAAGAGTTGGTGGTGGAGTATATTTTATGCACAAGTTTCGTAAAACATTAAAGAGAGCATATAAAAAATATGGAATTGAGCCTGAATATATTGTAGCCACTATCGGGATAGAGAGTGAGTATGGGCTTATGAGGGGAGACTATTTTGTATTTGACCGTTTAGTACATTTAGCATTTGATAAAAATGATAGAAGAGCAAAATTTTATAGAAAACAGCTAATAGCACTCTTAAGGCTCTCTGCTAGAGAAAAAATAAATCCTAAAAAGATAAGAGGCTCTTCATCTGGTGCTATTGGATTAGCTCAATTTATTCCCACAACATATAAGAGATTTGCAGTAGATTTTAACCATGATGGGAAAAAACAGATGAATAATGTATTTGATGCTATTGGAAGTATAGCTTATTATTTTAAAAAACATGGATGGAGAAGAGGGGAGGATGTAGCAGTTAGAGTTAAATATGAGGGATTACGCTTTGATAGACTCCCAACAGGTTATACTCATAAGTACTATCGTAAAAGTTTAAAGGGTATTAAACCTAGAGAGGATTTTAACTATCATGGAATGGTTAGTCTAATTAAACTAGAGAGAGGTGGATATGATGAGTTATGGTATGGAGGAAGAAATTTTTATGTCATTACTCGATATAACCAAAGCTCATACTATGCAATGGTTGTTCATCAATTAGCTCAAAAGATCAAAAGAGCATATAAAAAGAGATATGGAAAATTTTAAGAGATAAAATTAGTTTTATCTCTTAAAATTTATTAATAATAAAGTTATCCATATCTTCTACAACTTCACTAATCTCTCTCTCTCCATTAATTACATGTAGAAGATTTTTAGATGTATAGAACTCTTGAATTTCTGAAAGTGGCTCAGTATAGATTTTCATTCTATCATAAAAAACCTCTATGCTATCATCACTTCTAACCTCACCCTCTTTAGCTTCAGACGCTCTACCCAAAATTCTCTCTTTAGCTACCTGTTCACTAACTCTAACCTCAATTACAGATACTAGCTCAATATCACTATTATTAGATAAAATTTTATCAAATGCCTTCATCTGCTCAACACTTCTTGGATAACCATCCATAAGTATAATATTAACAGGTGCATTATTAATAGCTGAGATAATTGTATCTATAATAATATCTAAAGGTACTAATGCCCCTCTTGATATATAGCTCTCAATAGTAGCTCCAAGTTCACTTCCACTAGATACCTCTTCTCTAAGCATATCACCTGTTGAGTAGTGAACTATCTTATCACTATGTTTTTGTGCTATTAGACTAGCATCTGTTGTTTTTCCTGAACCTGGTGCTCCAATAATTAAAAATAGTTTTTTTGACATTATTTCTCCCTTAATCTTTTATCTGTTTTCTAACTCTAATACTAAGCTCATTTAACTGCTCACTATCAACTACACTTGGTGCGTCCGTAAGCAGACACTGTGCCTTTTGTGTTTTTGGAAATGCAATAACCTCTCTAATACTACTAGTTCCACTCATTAACATAATAAGTCTATCTAATCCAAAGGCGATACCTCCATGTGGTGGTGCTCCAAATTTAAGTGCCTCCAGTAAGAAACCAAATTTAGCCTCTGCCTCCTCATCAGATATACCTAAAAGTTTAAATACCTCTGATTGAATATCCTCTTTATGGATACGAATAGAGCCACCACCCAACTCAACACCATTTAAGACTAAATCATAAGCAATAGAGCTAATATCCTCTATATCATCAAAAGATATTTTTCCATTTTCATCTCTCTTTGGCATTGTAAATGGGTGGTGTAATGCTTTAACTCTTCCATCTTCTTTTTCAAACATAGGGAAATCTGTAACCCATAAGAACTCAAACTTATCCTCTGGAATTATTCCCATAAGATTGGCTAGATGAATTCTAAATCTTCCCATATAGTCAAGTACTAGCTTCTTATTACCTGCTCCAAAAAATACTGCATCTCCAACTTTAAGCTCACATCTTGCTATAATCTCTTCTAAATCTTCAGCTGTAAAGAATTTAGTTAGAGGTCCTTTTAGTCCCTCCTCTTTCATCTGAAAATAGCCTAAACCAGACGCTCCAAATTTTCTAACGAAATCTTCAAATCTCTTCATCTCTCTTTTAGAGAAGATATTATCTCCATTTGGAACTTTTAGAGCTTTTATTCTATTACCCTTTTTATCTTTTGCTATATTTGAGAAAATTGCATTATCACATCTCTCAAAAATATCAATTACATCAACCATTGCTAAATCGTAACGAGTGTCTGGTTTATCCGAGCCATACTTCTCCATAGCCTCACTATATGAAATTCTATTAAATTTTTCAGGAATGCTAAATCCACACTTAGTAAATATGGAGTGCATAAGTTTTTCAGCAACAGCTATAACATCTTCTTGGTCACAAAAGCTCATCTCAATATCTATCTGAGTAAACTCTGGTTGTCTATCTGCTCTTAAATCCTCATCTCTAAAACATTTTGCAATCTGAAAATATCTATCAAATCCACCTACCATTAAAAGCTGTTTAAATAGTTGTGGAGATTGAGGAAGTGCATAGAACTCTCCACCATGTACACGACTTGGCACTAGATAGTCTCTTGCTCCTTCTGGAGTTGATTTTGTAAGTATAGGTGTCTCAACCTCTAAAAATCCTAACTCATCAAGTGCATTTCTAGTAGCTACTGTAGCTTTTGAACGGAGTTTAAAAATATCATAAGATTTTTGAGTTCTAAGCTCTAAATATCTATATTTTAGTTTAATCTCCTCATTTACCTTATTATCTCCTAAATCAAAAGGCATTGGCTTAGAGCGATTTTCAATAATTAACTTATCTACAACAATCTCAACTCTACCTGTTTTTAGTTTTGGGTTCTCTAGCCCCTCACCTCTAGCTCTAACTTTTCCTTTAGCTACCAATACAAACTGGTCTCTAACATCTTCTGCTATCTTATGAGCCTCAATACTATCTGCTGGGTCACAAACAAGTTGTACAACCTCATCTTTATCTCTTAAATCTATAAAAATTAGACCTCCATGGTCTCTTCTACTAGATACCCAACCAGCAACAGTTACCTCTTTGCCAATAAGTGTCTCATTTACATCTGCACAATAGTGTGTTCTCACGCTTATTCCTCTATTTTAGATAAAAAATATATCCATATTAAAAATTTTTTGCGATTATATCGCAAAGTTCCATAGAAGTAGAAATTATTTTAATATTATATTTTAACCAAAAACACTCCACTCTCAATATGAGGTGTATGTGGAAATTGGTCAAATATGGCACTAGATTGTATCTTATGAGTTTTTGTAAGTATCTCTAAATCTCTAGCTAAGGTATCTGGATTGCATGAGATATAGATAATATTATCTATATTTGAGATAAGCTTTATGGTTGCACTATCTAAACCTGCTCTTGGTGGATCAACTAATACTGTAGAGAAGTTATAACTATCTAAATTAATATCTTTTAATCTTCTAAACTCTCTTTTTTTATTAAGGGCTTCTGTCATCTCCTCTGATGAGAGTCTAACAAACTCTATATTTGTTATACTATTTAAAGAGGCATTCTCTTTTGCAGATTGAATTGAGCGTTTACTTATCTCTGTAGCTAAGACTCGACTAAAATATTTAGATATTGGAATTGTAAAATTTCCAAGTCCACAATAACTCTCTAAAAAATCTCCATAAGATATACTCCTTGCTTGTTCTATAGCCCAATTTATCATTTTAATATTAATAGCAGGGTTTGGTTGAGTAAATCCACCCTCATAGTATCTATATATATACTCTTGATTATCTATAAAAAACTTCTCTAAGACAAAATCTCTACTTAGAGTAACTTTCTGTTTTCTACTTCTTCCAATAATAGATATATTGAGTTTTTCTTCTAACTCTTTTGTCTCTTCTATCCATATATCATCTAACTTTTTATGATATATCATAGTAACTAAAACATTACCTATGGTTGATGCTAAAAACTCAATAGCAAAAAGTCTCTCTTTTAATATTTTTGAACTATTAATCTTAGATAGTAGTGGAGATAAGATATTATAAACAGGTAAGATAACTTTTGGACACTCATCAATAGTAACAACACCTTTTTTATTAAGTTTTCCCATAGCATAATCTACTCTATTATTATGATGCCATAATCTAAACTCTGCTCTTGCCCTATAGTGAGTATCATTTTTACTAAATAGCTCTAACTCCTCTACTCCAAAAGGAGAGAGTAGAGATAAAACTCTTGCTTTTTTATCTTTTAACTCATCTTCATAACTAATACTATATATACTACAAGAGCCACACTCTCCAAAATATTTACACTCCAAATCTAATCCTATTTATTGAAAAAATCACTATTTTCTAAAATAGAAATACCATTTTTAATAGACTCAACAGCTAAATCAAACTTCTCTCTAGTTGGCTCATCTAAATCGAGCTCAATTATCTTTTTAACTCCACTTCTACCCAAAACTATAGGAATACTAATAGATACGCCTCTATATCCATACTCTCCATCAAGTATAACAGAGCTTGAGATTATCTTATCTTCATCATTTAAGATAGCTTCAACCATTACAGCTATGGCTCTAGCAGGTGCATAGAATGCTGATGTCTTTAGATATTTTACAATCTCTGCTCCACCATCTTTTGTCTTTTGAATAATGTTATCTATATCATTTTTAGAGAGTAGTTTTGTAAGTGGAACTCCAGCAACATCTGAAATTTCAGGATATGGTATCATATTTTGCCCATGTTCACCAATTACCATAGCCTTTATCTGTGATGCTCCAAAACCTAACTTTTTATATATCTGATATGCCATTCGTGAACCATCTAGAGCTCCACTCATTCCAATAATTCTACTTCTATCCCAACCTGTTATCTTCTGAATAACAAAATTCATAACATCTAAAGGGTTAGATACACATATAATTATCGCATTTGGTGAGTATTTTTTTATATTCAAAGAGACCTCTTTGACTATATTTGCATTTATATTTAATAAATCTGCTCTAGTCATATCTTTTTTTCGTGGAACTCCTGCTGTAACAACAACAATATCACAATTAACCATCTCTTCAGGGTTAACTATAGATCTAACTACTGTACCTCGTGGTGAATAGTTTGTCGATTGTGCTATATCTATAGCTTTTCCAATTGCAATATCTGAAACTATATCGTATAAAATTATCTCGCCACAAGCTCCATTAAGAGCCAAGGCATAAGCTGTACTAGCTCCAACTGCTCCTGCTCCAACTATTGCTACTCGTCTTTTATTTATCATATTTATCCTTTTTTATATTAAAATAGAAGAGTAACATATATTAGTTTAATAACTATTTCTCAAAAAATTTTATCTCCTCTAACTTATCAACCATCTTCTGTACTGAAGCTACAGATTTTTTAAATCTATTTATCTGAAGAGGTTTAAGTCCCATCTGAATAACCTGTTCAGCTCCACCTGCTCCAATCATAACAGGAACACCTGATACTATATCTGAATATCCATACTCACCCTTTAACATAACAGCACATGAGTGAATTTGATTTGTATCCCGCAAAATTGCCTCTACCATTACAGTTGTTGATTTTGCAGGTGCATAATATGCTGAACCATTTCCTAATAGATTAACAATCTCTGCTCCACCATTTCTAGTCTTTTTCACAATCTCACCAATCTCCTCAGAGTCTAATAAATCCTCAATAGGCACACCTGCAACAGTTGTAAATTTAGGAAGAGGAACCATAGTATCACCATGTCCACCCATAACAGTAGCACGAATTTGCCCAGCACCATACTCTAACTTTTCATATATAAAGTGAGCCATTCTAGCACTATCTAATATTCCTGCCATTCCTAAAACTCTCTCTCTAGGAAATCCTGTCTCCTTTAAAACAACATAAGTCATAGCATCAAGAGGATTAGATACAACAACAACAATAGCATTAGGTACATGCTCTTTTATCTCTCGTGAGTACATCTTTACAATCTCTGCATTTTTTATAAGTAAATCATCTCTACTCATACCAGGAGTTCTAGGAGCTCCTGCAGTAATTACTACAACATCAGAGTCAACCATATCTTCAGGACCTTTTCCTGCTTTTACAATAGTATGTTGTCTTGCTGCATTAGAAGCTTGTGACATATCAAGAGCTTTTCCTTTTGCTATATTATAATTTCTACCTCTTAAAACAACATTATGACAAACACCATTCATTGCTAATATAAATGCAACTGTTGAGCCAAAATTACCTGTACCAATAACTGTTACTTTCTTACCTTTTGACATTGCTATCCTTTTATTAATTTATCTTTAAATCCATTATAGCAAGAGAAAATAACAAGTTGCTATATTCTCATATATATACCCTATTCTTTATTATACCTGCGAACGGTTGAAACATTATATTTAATTTTAGATATAATTTCATATGAACTATTTAAAGGGATATTTAAAACTATATTTTAAATTATCAGCAATAGCTATGTACTCTACTCTACATAAGTTATCTTGGATTGATAGTAACTATAAAAATCATAAAAAAGCTTTTGAGTATCAAGAGTATAAAACATCTCCACCAAAAACTATTTTTCAAATTAATAAAATAGTATAATTATAAAAAAAGGAGAATAGAATGCATATAGAAGCAGGTGTAGTAAATGGTGCTAAGATGATACTTAGCTATGCAACAGGAACAGCAGTTATTGGAATTGGTGCAAAATTAGCTTATGAAAATATAAAAGAAAATGGACTCTTATCATATCTACTAAAGAGTATTATATCTATAGGTTTAGTATTTATATTTTTTGAGGTATTTCCACACTATCCTGTTGGAGTTAGTGAGGTTCATCTAATATTAGGAACAACTCTCTTAATGATATTTGGAGTAGCACCAGCTATGACAGGTTTAGCTTTAGGACTACTGCTACAAGGTGTAACAGTAGCACAATTTGACCTACCACAATATGGGATAAATGTAACAACACTCTTAGCTAGTATGTTAATTTTATATGGAGCAACTAAAAAAATTGTACCAGAGAAAATAGCATACAAAGATATAACTTACTCTCAAATGCTAAAGATGTCTATTATTTGGGAGGGAGCAATTGTTAGTTGGGTAGCTTTTTGGGCATTCTATGGACAAGGGTTTACTTCCGAAAATATCCATAATGTATTAACTTTTGGTAGTGCTTATATGTTAGTAGTTATATTAGAACCACTTATAGATTTAGCAATTCTATCAGCTGTAAAAGCTTGGTATAAGAGTGATAGTTGCAATATTCTTTTTGATAAGCGTTTAACAAATTGTAGAGTTTGATGAAAAGATATAGACACTATAAAAAAGATAAGGCTATAATATTAGCCTGTTTTGGTTCAGTAGTAGAGCAGGATATGTATCTTGCTCTAAAAGATGAGGTTGAGGATAGGTTTAAAGATATTGATGTATTTATCTCATTTAGCTCTCGAATGGTAATTAAAGATTTAAAAAAGAGGGATATAGAGTATAAAAATCTTCCACAACTATTGGCTGATGTTGATATGTTAGGGTATAGAAATATTGTAGTAGCTTCAATTAATCTATTTCCAACAGATGAGCATGAACTTCTCATTAGAACTGTTGAGGGTTTTAGAAACTTCTCATACTCAAATATTCGCTACACTAAAGCTATTATCAATAAAACAAAAGAGAGTTCACTATTTCTAAAAAATCTAAATAGTCAAATTAGTAGAAAAGGTTGGGCAAATCTATATATTATACATGGTGTACCCATTTTAGATTTGGCAGGATTATCTTCAGTAAATTATACAGAGGAGTTTTTAAAAACTATTTCAAGATATAACTATACATGTTCACTTGAGGGGGCATTTCCATACTATGCTATTAAAGATAGTCTAATAAAAAAACTAAAAGAGGATAAAATAGACTCTATTCAAGTTGTTCCTATGCTTTTAGTTAGTGGAAACCACTACTTTAAAGATATGGTAGAGATTAGTAATGAGTTAGGAGAGTTTTTTAACTCACAAATTGTACTACCAATAGGTAACTCAAAACGATTTAATCTTATTGAATTAAAAGATATTAGAGATATAATTTTTCAAAATATTAAAGAAGAGATAATAAAACTTGGATAAAAAACTATATATGGTCTCTTTAGGACCAGGCGATATTGAACTTATCACTATAAAAGCACTAAAAACTCTTAAGAGTAGTGATGCTATATGTGTGCCTACAAAAAGTGAAGATAGAAGTTTTAAAAAATCTCTAACCCATAAGATTATAATAGAACTTATGAGAGAACATAACTTTAAAAAGCCTATTATTCCTATATATACCCCTATGCACTTTAAAAAAGAGGATTGGCAATACCAAGTAGATGTTATATATAGTGCATTTAAAGATTACAATACTCTAAGTTTTGTAACTTTAGGTGATAGTGGAGTATATAGTACTGTCTATTATCTACTAGATATTATAAAAGTAGAAAATCCAAAATTATACTGTAATAGCGAAATAGTAGCAGGAGTCACCTCATTTTCACAAGCATCTGCAAAAGTTAAAAAACCTCTATGTGTAGGAGATAGCAGACTTGAAATTATCCCTCTATTAGATAGAGATGTCCCAAAAACAACTATATATATGCGTCCAAAAATTGGAATGGATACATCTAATATTAAAGAGAGTGGAGAGATATATACATTTGAAAATCTAAATTATGATGGAGAGTCTATAGTTCCATATAAGAAGAGTATTGTTAAAAAATATATGACACTATTTATAGATTTTTTTAAGTAAATCATCTATATCTTGAACGAGTTCCTCCAAATTTAACTGTTGCAATTAACCCAATACTATTTCCATTTGCTTTTTGTGATGGGTCTCTACTTAACTGATACTCTATAAAAATACCTCTTAAACCTATTGCAAAAGTATTTGCTATCTCATATTGTATCTGTACAATACCACCTAAAGCATCATCAAAATCATCTCTTAAGAGAGAACCATCAGATGTAACACTACCCTCTAATGAGGGGCTAATATGATAAGTCAATCCCCCCCCAAACTTCCAACCCTCTGCATTAATAAAAGCTAAAGCAGAAATTGGTATCATACTCCAAGTAGTATCTCCATTACTATCACTATCAAATTTATAACCTATAAGAAACTGTGTCTCAAAATTAGTAATAGGGTTCTCTATTGCCATACCCATCTCAAGATTAATTCCATCACCTGCATCTATGGTATAGGCCTCATTATAGTAATCATGTGTAATCGTTACTAACTCATCTCCACCACTGTTAAATCCAACCTGAATAATAGGTTTAATAAAATTGACATCTGTGTAGCTAAGAGTTAAAACTAAAGGCAGTATGAGTAAAATTCTTCTTATCATAATAAAATCCTTTTTTCTATTAATTATATCTAAATCTTTGTTAATTTCTGTTTGATTACATCCACTCTACAACTTTTGAAACTTCATCTGCTATATAACATTTAATGGTTGTCTCTTCGAGTGGTCTATTTGGAATAACTGCTTTTGTAAAACCTTGTGTCTTTATCTCTTTTAATCTCTGATTTAGTGCCGTTACCTCTCTAACATCACCTGTTAGACTAACTTCACCTAAAAATATAGTTTTACTACTTAACTCTCTATCCCTATATGAACTTAATATAGACGCAATAATTGCTAAATCTGCTGATGGCTCATTTATCTTAATACCTCCTGATATATTTACAAATACATCATAAGTTCCTAATGGTAAATCTAGTTTCTTCTCTAAAAGAGCTAAGAGCATATTTAATCTATTGTTATCAAATCCTGTTGAACTTCTTTTTGGGTGTCCATAAGCCTCTGCTACAAGAGCCTGTATCTCAATAATAATTGGTCTGCTACCCTCCATAATAACAGTTAAGGCTGAACCAGATGAGAGTTTGTCTCTGCTAAAAAACTTTCCTGCTACACTCTTAGCATCAAGAAGTCCATCTTTACTCATCTCAAATATTCCAACCTCATTTGTACTTCCAAAACGATTTTTAAATCCTCTTAGAAGTCTTAATTCAGAGTTTAAATCCCCCTCAAAATATAGTACAGTATCAACCATATGTTCAAGTACTCTAGGTCCAGCTATAGAGCCATCTTTTGTAATATGTCCAATAATAAATATGGGAATATCTAAACTTTTAGCCAACCTCATAAGCTCGAAAGTGATAGTTCTTACCTGTGTTACAGAACCAGGGGCGGATGATGTCTCCTCGGAGTATAGTGTTTGGATAGAGTCTATTACTATAAAATCGTATTCTTTACTATTAATTTCTTCAATAATATATTGTAGATTAATCTCTGCTAATAGAAATAAAGTATCATAATTTACATCTAATCTATTAGCTCTTAATTTTATCTGTCCTGCTGATTCTTCCCCAGAGACATATAAAACACCTCTCTTCATTTTTGCTAAATTACCTGCAATTTTGAGTAGAAGTGTTGATTTACCAATCCCTGGGCTTCCTCCAATAAGAGTTAAAGAGCCACTAACTATCCCTCCACCTAAGACTAAATCTAACTCTCTACTTCCAGAGCTAAATCTCTCAATATCCTCCTGCATAATCTCAGTAATAGGGGTAGCTTTTACTATTTTATTAGAAGTAGATTTCTTACTCTCTTCAATAAACTTTATCTGTTCAGTAGTTAACTCAATCATGCTATCCCACTCTCCACAGTTAGTACATTTTCCTAACCACCTTGGAGATTGAAATCCACACGCTTGACACTCAAATAGACTCTTCTTTTTTGCCATAACAGTTCTCTTTTAAAATTTTTTCCAAAATAATTTAGACAGAAGTAAAAATACAGTATAACACTCTAGTCTCCCAACAATCATAGCAAAACTCAATACAATCTTATCATACCATAAAAAGAAACCATAATTCTCTACAGGACCAGTCTTTACAAACCCTGGTCCAATATTTCCAACAGTAGCAAGAGCTGTAGAAATTGAACTCATCTCGTCTAATCCTCTTGCATATAGATATACCATAACTATAATAGTAGTAAATATATATAGAGTAAAAAATCCAAATACAGATGTAATAAGTGAACTTTTAATCTTATTGCCATCTATAAAGATAGATACAACTGCATTTGGGTGCAATACTCTTTTTATCTCTGATAGTAAATTTTTAACAACAACAATATATCGTATAACTTTAACTCCACCAGCAGTTGAGCCTGTATTTCCACCTATTAACATAGCAATAAATATAATAGCTACAGCAAAATGTCCCCAAGTACCATAATCTACTGTGGCAAAACCTGTTGTTGTCATAATAGATGCTATTGTAAAAAATGAGTGTGTAAAAGATTGAGATATAGACATATTACTGCTAATTGTATGAGATATAGATAAAACTACTGAGAGTACTAAAAATATTAATATATAATATTTTACCTCCTCACTCCTATATCCACTTAAATCATTTCGTATTAATCTAAGATGAGCTAAAAAGTTAATTCCAGATATAACCATAAAAATAGTTGTTATCCATATAATTGCATCACTATGAAAATATCCTAAAGAGTCATTTTTTGTAGAGAACCCTCCTGTTGAGATTGTAGAGAAAGCATGATTTATAGCATCAAACCAATTCATTCCAAATTGATGTAAAAATATAGTATCTATTATAGTTAAAAAGATATATATCCCCCATAACATTAAAGCTGTATCTTTTATTTTAGGGGCAAATTTATCCATTGTAATTCCAGTTGACTCTGCTTTAAATAGTGTTATACTACCTGTTGGATTAATAAATGAGAGTAGTCCTACACCTAAAATAATAATTCCCATTCCACCTAACCAGTGTGTCATACTTCTAAAAAATAAAACCATTCTTGGAATTATCTCTATATTTGAAAAAACAGTAGCTCCTGTAGTAGTAAATCCACTAATAGCTTCAAAAAAACCACTACTAAAATCAACTGAAGTATATAAGATATATGGAATAGCACCTACAACGCCTAACATAATCCAAGTTAAATTTGTAACAACTATTGCACCTTTTATCTTTAATACTATTTTATGCTCTCTTAATTGATATAAAATAGCTACAGTTAAAATAATTAAAAATAGTTCAAATAGCACAAATCTAAATATTGTCTCATGATAATAAATTCCTACAATAATGGGAAAAATAAAAAATATATCTAATATAGATAATATTATTGCAATGACTTTAATAACACTTTTTATATCTATCATCTATATATCCTGATGTATCCACTTATCTAAAATATCACTATTATCTATTTTAGAAAAGGCTACTAATATATCACCCTCTTGATATTTTATATCTTCAAACTCTTTTAAAATAGAACCATCTCGCACGAGATATACTAAAGCTACCTTATCTATCTTATCTGATATAGAAATTTTTTTATCAATTGATCTTGAATTTTTTATAATTTTTTTACTAAATAGAACTCCCATATCTCCACAATATCTCTTCTGTTTTACAATATTATTGGAGTTTATGCTCTCTAAAATTGAGTAATAACTATTAATCTTTTCACCTCTTACTACTACTAAATTTAGTGAATGCATTAAAGAGTAGTATTCTCTATCATTATTTATAGCAATAACCTTATCTATTCTTGCTTTTCTTCCCTCTATACACTTAATAATATTATACTCATCATTAGTCGTAGTTGCAATTAGCATATCAGCATTATCTAATCCCTCCTCTTTTAGAAGATGTCCCCAACCATATCTACTATTTAATACAATTACACTATCTTGAAGGACATCTATTGCCTGTTGACACTTAGTTAAATCTTTATCTATTATCTTTACATTTAACTTTTTTTCAACTAAAACTTTAGCTATCTCAATGCCTAAATTATCAGCTCCAAAAATTATACAATTTTTTATCTTTTTATCTACACTCTCTTGATTTTCAAAATCACTATACTCTTTTTTAATCTTCTCTTTTTGACCAAAGAGATATATTAAATCTCCATGCTTTACTAAATCTGTAGGAGACGGAATAAAAAACTCCTTATCTCTCTCAACACCTACAACCATAACTTCATCATTAAACTTTTTCATAACCTCTCTTATATTATACCCTACAAACTCACTATTATTAACCCTAATAGAGAGAAGTATAATATTAAAGTAATCAAACAATTTAACATTATTAGCTTGTGGAAACTCTAAGAGATATTTTATTGTATTTGCTGTATGTGAATAGGGAAAAACTGTCTCATATATATTTAATTTATTTAAAATAGAACTTTTACTAAAAAAAATATTTTTTAACCTAATAATCTTCTTTTGAACCTCAATAATATCATCTATTATAAGAGAAGATATTATATTAACCTCATCACTATTTGTAACAGCAACAAAAAAATCTATATTTTTGTCTAATTTAAGAAAGATATTTGGGTCTTCAATATTGCCATGAATTGCAAGTACATCTAAATTCTCTTTTATTTTTAAAATAGCTTTAGAGTTTTTATCAATGATTGTAATATCATGTAGGATAGAGAGAGTTTTAGCTAGATGATAACCGACTTTTCCAGCTCCAGCAATAATTATCTTCATAATACTCCTTTAGAATGTGACTATTATTATAACAGAATTAAAAGAAAATATATTTTAATACTTATATTTTTTTATCGTTAATTAAAATTCCATTTAATTAGCTTAAAGATGATAAAATTCATATAAAAAAGTAATTCTATGGCACAAAAAGAGATTAGATATAAAAATAATAGATTTAAACTTAGTTATGAGATAATAAACTCAAACAAAAATATAGATATTCTAATACTACATGGGTGGGGTAGTAATAAAGAGATAATGAAACAGGTATTTAGCAATGAACTAAATATATATAGGCAGATATATCTTGATTTACCAGGATTTGGTAGTAGTAGTAATGATATGATATTAACTACTAAAGATTATGCTAATATTGTATCTCTATTTATAGAAGCAGTTAAAATAAATCCAATAGCTATAATGGGACACTCCTTTGGTGGCAAAGTAGCAACTCTACTAAATCCTAGATATCTAATTCTACTCTCCTCAGCAGGTATCAAGACTAAAAAGCCATGGTCGGTTAAGGTTAAAATTGCTACCTTTAAACTGCTTAAACCATTAGGTTTTGGAAAAATTAGGGAGCTATTTGTATCTTCAGATGCAAAAGGAATGAGTCATGAGATGTATGAAACATTTAAAAATGTAGTTGATGAAGATTTTAGAGATGAGTTTGCTAAATATAGAGGCAATGCTCTTCTATTCTGGGGAAAAGAGGATACAGCTACTCCTCTATATACAGGTAAAATAGTAGCTTCACTAATTAAAAACAGCAATTTTTATCCTCTTAGTGGTAACCACTTCTTCTTTTTAAAACATGCTAAATTTATTGGTAGTGAGATTAAATCTAAAGTGAATTGAAAATGAAGGTACTTCACACTTCAGATTGGCATATTGGACATAGACTATATGAAAAACCTAGAGAAAAAGAGTATTTAGCCTTTTTTAATTGGTTAAGAGATTATATTAGAGATAATGAAATTGAAATATTAATAGTAGCAGGAGACATATTTGATACATCTATGCCATCAAATAGCTCTTTAAGACTATATTATAACTTTTTAATCTCTCTTAATAATACAAAATGTAAAAGAGTAATTATTACAGCAGGAAATCACGACTCTCCATCTACTATTGAAGCTCCTAAAGAGATATTAAATGCTCTTAATATCTCTGTAGTGGGAAGTGTTAATAGTGATAATATATTCCCAATAGAAGATAGTAATATTACAATAGTAGCTATACCATTTTTAAGAGATAGAGATATTAGAGAGGCTATATCTAAAGAGGATTTTAATGATATAAGTAGTAGATATAAAAAAGCACTAATTGACTACTACTCTAGGGTTGCAAAGAGGTGTGAAGAGTTAAGAGATGATAATAGCTTTTTTATTGCAACAGGACATCTATTTGCTACCAATACAAATATTAGTGATAGTGAGAGTAGCATATATGTAGGTGGCTTAGGAGATATATCAGCAGATGATTTTCCAGATACCTTTGACTATATTGCATTAGGACATCTCCATAAGGCTCAAAAGGTTGGAGGAAAAGAGCATATAAGATATAGTGGCTCTCCAATTCCTTTAAGTTTTAATGAGGCAAAAAGAGACTCTAAAGTAATCCTTTTAGATATTAATGGTAGAGAGTTAGATATTAAAGAGGTGGTAGTACCTAGATTTAGAGAGTTAATATCTATTAGATGTAAAATAGATGAGGTAGAAGAGAAGTTAAAATCTATTGATAGCTTATTACCATTAAAAAGTTGGGTTGATATTACTATAGTGAATAAGAGTATAGATTTACTTATAAATGAGAAGATAATAGATATTAGTAGAGACTTAGATTTAGAGGTAGTTAGAGTATCTGTAGAGAATGGAGAGTTTAATTATCCTAGAGAGATATTAGAAGAGAGTATATCTCTATCTTCACTAACTCCAGAAGATATTTTTATAAAAAAGTGTCAAGAGGAGGAGTTTAATTTAGAAGATAATCCTAAAGTTAAAGATGCTTTTTATGAGATATTATCTATTGTAAGAGAGGATAGCCGTGAAGATAGATAAGATAAGATTACAAAATATAAACTCACTTCGCTCACCAAAACCTATTGAGATAGATTTTAGAGATGATAAATTTACTCAAACAGGACTATTTCTTATTACAGGAGTAACAGGTGCAGGAAAAAGTACTATATTAGACGCTATTACACTAGCACTCTATCATAGAGTACCAAGATTAGAGAGTGGAAATTTAGTAGATATTGTAAACCATGGAAGTAGAGAAGCACTATCTAGCGTTGAGTTTAATATAAATGGAGAGATATATGAAGCTACATGGAGTATTAGAGTTTTAGGTAGAAGTAGCAAAAAATTAAATAGACCAATAGAGAGTGTTAGATTAAAAAATCTAACTAGTGGAAAAATCTTAGCAGAAAAAAAAAGAGATATCGTAGCTAAAGTAGAGAGTATTCTACATCTAAACTACAAACAGTTTTTAAGAGCTGCACTTTTAGCCCAAGGTGAGTTTTCTGCATTTTTACTAGCCTCATCTAAAGATAAAGGTACTCTTTTAGAGCAGATTACAGGTGAAGAGATATATAAAAAGATAGGTATTACACTGAGAGAAAAAATTACAGCTCAAAAGAGAGAAGTTGATAAGATATTAAATAAGATACAAATTGCCTCTGAAGAGCTTTTAGATAATAGAGATGAGTTAAATATTAGACTAAAAGAGATAGAGATAGAGTTAAAAGAGTTAGATATATCTAAATCTAAAATAGATAACTTAAAATCTCTAAAGAGCAAAATTAATATCTCTATAGAGCATAAACAGGGTCAGATAGATAGATTAAATCAAGATATTATTTTATATAATAAAAATATAGAAAATATATATAAAAGAATTGAAAAAGAGAAAATTGATACTAAAAATATAATAGATAAAAATCTATCTAAGATAGATAATTTAGAGAAGAGTTTGAGAGATAAAGAGATTAAATTTGAATTAGAGAGTAGTCAAAAGGCTATAAAAGAGGATATATTAAAAGATATAAAAAAAGAATTATCTAACTTTGATATAGATAAGCTAATAGAAGAGAGAGAGTATCTTGAATTAATTTATGAAAAAAAAGAACAAAAAAAAGAGTTAAAAGAGATTTTAAAGAAATTAGAAAATAGATTAAATATAGAAAAAGATTTTAAGAGTAAAAGATTAATATTAGAGGATAGACTAAAAGATAAAGAGAATATATATAGACTTGAGATAGAGATTGCATCTCTAAAAAGTAGAAGAGAAAAACTTAAAAAAGGAGAACCGTGTCTATTATGTGGTTCTACTATTCACCCTAAAATAAAAGAGTATCAGAAGATAAGACCAAATAAAAGAGAGATTGAAATAAGAAAGATAAAAAAAGATATATCAAATTTAGATAAAAATCTTAAAACTATTCTACAAGAGATAAGTAGATATGAGAGAGATAGAGAGTATATTATAAATAGAATAGAGAATATAGATAATAAATTAAATAAAATAGGAAATAGTATAGAATTATCTAATCTAAAAGATATGACAAATATTAATAGAGCTATATCAAATTATCAAAACTTAAAAAAAAGAGAAACAAAAGAACAAGATGATATTTTAAATATAAATTTAGACTCTCTAATTTCAGAACTATCTCAAATAAAAAATAGAATAGATAGATTAAGAGATGATATAGAGCATAAAAAAATAAGAGAAAAAGAGATAGAAGAGGAGTTAAAAGATAAAATAGAGAGTTTAAAAGATAATATAAGAGAGAAAGAAAAGGAGTTAAAAAAAACTAAAGGAGAGAGAGGAAGATTATATATAGATTTAGACATATTAAAAGATAAAATAGCCCTATTTAATGAAATATCTATAAAAGAAAATATTAATAATCTATTAGAAGAACGAGGTAAAATTATAGAAAAATTAAAACAAGATACTCTATTAAGAGATAAAAATCAAAAAATATTAAAAGATTTAAATAATAAAAAAGCTAGATTAGATACACTAAATAGTCTTTTTAAACTATTGGGTGGAACTATAGACTCATTTAATATATATGTTCAGAGATTAACCCTTATATCTCTTATTAATCTAGCAAATAATCATTTAAAAAAATTAGCACCAAGATATAAATTAGAAATATTTAAATATACAACAGAAAGAGATGCTCTAAAATTTGGATTAGTTGACTACTATCAAGCAAGTATTCTAAGAGATATTAATACTCTAAGTGGTGGAGAGAGATTTATTGTATCTTTAGCTTTAGCCCTAGGTTTATCTGATTTAGCATCAAATAAGATTAAAATAAAATCTCTATTTATAGATGAGGGCTTTGGTACACTAGACTCTAAAAGTTTAGATATAGTAATCTCTACACTAGAGACTTTAAAATCAAAAGAGAAACTTATAGGAATAATATCTCATGTAGAGAGCCTTAAAGATAGGATATCTACACAGATAGATATAATAAAAAAGGGAAATGGGATTAGTAAAATTAAAATTTTATCTTATTAAAGATATAATCAAAATAGCTTCAAATTAAAATTAGAGGGGGTTGATTGTTTACAAAATTAATATTAAAAATTGCTTTTTTTCTACACCGTTCAAAACGGTATAGAGATACAAAAAAACTATTTTATAACTTTTTACAAAATCCAGACTATATATATAAAAGATATTTTGATTCTTTTATGATTTTTCTTATTTTAGTCTCTGTAATTATTTTAGTCTATGAAGTAGAACATCAAATTCCACAATGGGTTGATGATTTTGATTTATATGCAGTTACAGCTATATTCTCATTAGAGTATATTCTTAGATTTTGGGTATATAATGATTTTCATACCAAGATAGTCAAAGATTATGAGGAAGCAAAATTTTTAAATAAACCATTTAGAGTATTATCTCCCATAATAACAACTATAAAAGGTAAAATAGAGTATATATTATCACCTTCGGCTATAGTTGACCTATTAGCTATACTACCAGCATATAGACCACTTAGAGTTTTAAGAATTTTTGTACTATTTAGAGTCTTTAAACTACTAAGATATACAAAAAGTATCCATCAATTTATTGAAGTTCTTGCTACTAAAAGATTTGAGCTTATTACTCTTCTTTTTTTATTAATTTTTATAGTTACAACAGCAGGAATTGCCATTTATGTATTTGAACAGAGAACAAATCCAAATATAAATTCACTCTTTGATGCTATCTATTGGGCATTAGTTACAATCTCTTCTGTTGGATATGGAGATATATCTCCAATTACTCCAGCAGGAAGAGTAGTATCTATGATAATTATTGTTAGTGGAATTGCTATGATTTCATTTGTAACTTCTGTTATTGTATCTGCATTTTCTGAAAAACTAAATGAGTTAAAAGAGAATCGTATAGTTGAGAGGATTAATAAAAATAGAGAATTTTTAATTATATGTGGTTATGGACAGATGACAAGAATGTTTTTAAAAAATCACTCCTTGCACTCTTATGAGTATGTAATTTTAGAAGATGATAAGAAAAAAGTAGAGAGAGGAATTAAAGATGGGTATAATATTATTAATGAAAATGCTAGTAGGCATGATGTAATTGCAAAATTTAATATAGAATACTCAAATATTACACTTTTAGCACTTACGGGGAGTGATATAAACAACATATATATTACTCTAAATGCTAAAGCACTATCTAAAAAAATCAATGTAATAGCAAGAGCTAGTAATGATAAAATAGTAAAAAAATTTAAATTAGCAGGTGTTGACCATGTTATATTACCTAGTATGGTAGCTAATAGAATGCTACTATTTGCAATTACCCAACCTGCTATGTATAAAGCAATATACTCTATGCTTACAGGACAAACTTTAGCTCAACTTGATGAGATTTCAACTATTATGCACTATAAATTGGTAGGTAAGAGTATTGAAGAGATTGATTTTAAAAAACATAAACTCCTATTTATCGGTTTTCAGTGTGGATTAAAAGAGGAGTTTATATTTAATCCACCTACAAAAATAGATTTTAGAGTAGGTGATATTCTTCTTGTTATGGGACATAAAGCGAGTATAAAATATTTTAAAGAGCAGTATGGAGAGATATATTATGGCTAATAGAAAAGCATTTATATTTGGATATAGTAAGCGAAGTACATTTTTAACTAAAGAGTTACAGAAACAAAACTTTAATGTTATTATTGTTGTATCAGAGCAAGACTCTTATGATAAAGCAAAAGAGCATGGATATTTAGATATTATTAAATTAGATATGACAGATGATGATGCACTAGAGCAACAGTTAGATGTAGAAGAGAGTGACTATCTAGTCTGTGTTATGGAAGATAGCCACTTTAATGTATTTTTAACCCTATCTCTAAAATCTCTATTTCCAAAAAGTAAGATTATTGCACTATCTGACTCTTTTCATGTAACACAAAAGTTAAAAATGGCAGGTGCATATAAAGTAATAGATCTATATCAAGTCAGTGCTAATAGAATTTATAATATCTTAAATAAACCAATAGCTACAAAACTCATAACCAATCTTCTATCATCTGAACATCAATTATCTATAAGAGAGATAGATATTCCTAAAAACTCTTTTCTTAATAATATAAAAGTTGATGATTTTGATTTTTCTAAATATGGGATTATTTTAGTTGGAATGATAGACAGAAAATTAAGTGAACAGTTTTTATTTATTACAAGTGGATTAGAACACTCACTAGATAGAGGAGATATGCTAGTATGTATAGGTTATAATGATGATTTAGATAGATTTGAAAGGTATGTATCTAGTGCTTGTATTAAGGGAATATCTAATGAAGATGAGATTAAACTTAATTAATAGAGCAAGTAAGATTTGCTCTTAATATTTTAAGGTTCTAATAGAGTTCTATAAAACTCTTTAGAGAGTGTGTCATCAGCTGGTAATCCATGCTCACTCTTATATTCAATAATTGCCTGTTTTAATTGATTGTTCATTAATCTTGTTACTTTAACATTTTTTCCATGTAACATAAGTAGATAACTAACCTGTTCTATCTTTTTATTTAGAGGTTCATGAAGAAATTGATGCATAAGACTATTTACTACATTTTTATCTACTTTTCCACCTTTCATAAGAAGCCAATATGGGAAATTACCCAATTTACCTAAAACCTCTGCAACACTAAGTTCTACTAAAGCAGTAATTGAAGCATGAATACCTTGAGATTTTGTAACAGCATTATTAAATCCAAATCCACTACCTAAAATTGAAAATGCAAACTCATTTGCACTACTCTTCTTCTCAATTACAACTCTATTTGATGTCGATTTTAGTGGTATATAGTTTCCTGTATGCATATCAGATGGTATTAGACTTATTCCTAAATGAATAGTTTGACTTTCACTATCAATCGAGCCATCTGAATCCCATCTATTATGTCTTTTTCCAACAGTCCCTGTACCAGAAGCATTTATTCCACTATCTTTTGAGCTAACAACATCAAACTCAGTAATTGCTCCATTAATAATATATGTCTGTCTTTTTGCATTTTCACTAGCTTCAAGATTAAAAATTGGAACTACATAATCTCCTATTTTTGTAAATGTTGTATTTACAATTGTAGTAATATCGGCTGGTAATTTACCTCTTGCTCCTGTTTTATTCTCTATCTGATTTACAAATATATTCATAGGTTCATTTCTAAAAATTCTTACCATATCATTAATTTGTGGTAAAATAGATGAGTATATTGACTTTTGTTCCGTAATGGTTGAACCAGCCTCTTTTACATTTGGACTGTCTGTGGCACATCCACTAAATATAAGAAAACTTACTGCTACTATTGATAATTTTACTACTCTTTTCATATCTTTTCTCCTTCTACTCTACTACAAACTCAAGTACACCAATATTTACATTAGCATTACTATTAGTTGTTCCTGCATCTAAATTCATACTTATACCTTTACTTTTTGCTATACTTGTTTGAAGACTCTGCCCACCTAATATATTTCTAAGTTGAGCCTGACTTATATTTTTAATATCTAAAATAGGTTTCTTACTTAAAAGTGCATATATTATTGTCTTATCCTCTTTACAATTTTTACAATCTTTTGTTGCATTTATCGTCATATTTCCAAAATCTCTTGGAAATATATATTTTCCACTTATCTCAGTTAATGGTGATTTTGGATTTGGATATAATACTCCAACCTCTCCACTACTATCACTATATACAACATATAAATAACCCTCTGCACCTCGTGTATCAATAATAAAATTAATAGGTTCTCCCTCTTTAAATTTATGTCCTCCTTTTAGTGCAAGTGTTGTTACCCCTCCACTATTTAATTGTGATAGAGTAATACCTGATGGCTTGGCTGGTACTACTCTTACAGGCTTATTTACTTTTACATGTTTTATCGGTTTTGGTGTTTTATTATATGAACAACCTATAGCAAAAATTGCTGTTACTACTAAAATAGATACTTTATAAAACTGTTTTTTTTTCATTATTATTCTCCTTAAAATATTAATTTTAATTATATCATAAATAAATGTCTTAAAAATGTCATTTTACAATAAATTCATATTTTCCTAATTGTGGTTTAGAGTAATTTTTAGTTTGAGAAATAACCTTTAATTTTACAGCTCGACTCATAATTTTAGACTTTTTTGAGTTCTTTGGAAAACTCATTAAATTTCCACTTTTAATTTCACCTATATCTGTAATCTGTTCTGATGATAAAATTGCATATATAACAGTTCTCTCTTCACTACACCCTTTACAACTTTTATAAGCCTCTAATTCAAATTTCCCATTAGCTAAATCATCTGGAAAGTTATATCTTCCATTTATCTCTTTAGGAGATACAAATCTATTTGGATATAACATAGTTACATCATTTCCATCAATATAAAATATAGTTAAAAATCCTCTATCTCCTTTTGTATCAATAATAAATCTTACAGCTTCACCTACACTATAAATATCTTTGCTACCTTTAATATACATCTTTTTATATTTTCCACTATCTATCATCTCATCTAAGGTATTTTGTAATGAAGAATTTTCTATTTGAGTTGCCTTTTGAGGAGGAGTAGTCTTTCCTTTTATATTTAAAAAATCTTCTAAAGATTTACTCTTAAATTCTGGATTTGAATAACTAATATTTGGATGATGAGGTCGGCTTTGTGTCTCTTTTGCATACTCAATTACATCATTTGTTAACTCATTTTTTATACTACTTAAAGGTCTATTAATATCATTAGTTGTAAATGTTTGATATAGTGCATTTGTAAATAGACTTCCTGTAGGTGTTGCTAATGATTCTTCATTATCTTGTGCTGCAGAAAATACAATATAATCACTACCCTTAATAATATCTTTAGAAGTAGAGCTACTATTAATAGATATTCCTCTCATTTTAGATGATACGGGATAGGTCTTAGTTACATCATCTGGTGAAATACTCTTTACTTTAACTCCATTTTTATTAATTGCTCTAAATGCTGTTCCACTATGACATGAGTCTAAAAATATTAATTTTTTTGCCTTTATAGCATTAAACTTTTCATATAGCGTATCATCGAGTAGATGTTCATTAATTATCCCATCACTCAAAACTAGAGTCTCATCTTGTCCATCTGCTTCATCTCCACTCTCATCAGGTTTATATGAACCATGTCCACTATAGTAAAAAGCAAAATAGTCATTTGGAGATAATCTTTTCGCATAATCATCAAGATAATCAACTATTTTCATAGCTTGAGAATTATATAAAGTTGTAACTTTAAATCCCCAACTCTCAAAGAGTCTTTTCATTTTGCTTGTATCTCTCTCTATACCATCTAAATCATTTCTATTACCTGGTGCATAATCACTAATACCAATAATTAATGCCTCTTTTTTAATATTAGCTACATCTTTAGATAATACACTATTATTAATAGATAATCCTTTAGATTGAGGTTTTAACTCTTTATTACACCCTTGTAGTGTGAAAATGAAAATTAATAATACTAATTTAAAAAAACTACTCATAAAAAATCCTTAATATTTAATAATAGATTAATTATAAGAAAATTTATATAAATAGTATGTTAAAAAGATTAAATTTATATATAAAAAAAAATAGTTTATAACTACATAATTAATATATAATATAATTTAATGTATAATCATCATTATTATAAGAAAAAATTAAGGGAAAAAGACACTTTAAAGACATTTAGATATATTAAAATTAAAATCTACGATTAAAAACAAGGAAAAGTCATGAAAATTAATCTAAAATATTTACTAATAAGCTTAAGTATCCTAACTTTAACAGCTTGTCAAAATAGTCCAACAATAAATAAGGGAATATCAATATCAACCTCATCTGTAAAAGTAAAAGATATAAAAGAGCCACTAACAGTAATTGGTGGAGAGCTTAGTTACGATTTTATAAATAGTATATATAGCAACTATAAATTATATGGAGTAAAATTTAATCCTAAAAATAATACCATTATAGCTTATGGAGATAGTAGCACTATTACTATATATAATTTAGATTTAAAACCAATTAGCTCAATAGAGAGTAAAAATGATGAGATAAAAGCAGTAGATATTAGTAGTGATGGAAAATATCTTGCTTGTAGTGGAGATGATGGATATGTTGAGATTTGGAATTTAGATAGTTTTAATCTTGTAAAAAGAATGAGAAGTAGCTCAAATGATATATTGGCTATTGCTATTAGTTCAGATAATAAAAAAGTAGCTAGTGGTGGAGATGATAAAGTTATTGATATTTGGAATATTAATTCAGGTGAACAGATAGCAAAATTAGAAGGACATAGAGATAGTGTTACTAATATAGGATTTATCGATTATAATAGAAAAATAGTCTCAACAGCAAAAGATAAAAAGGTAAAAATATGGGATATTTTACGAAAAAGAGAGATATACTCATATCTAGCTCCATCAAATGAGTATGGAGAGATAAAAGCAGCAAAATCATTTGATGACTATACTATATTAGGACTTACAGAAGTAGAGAGTGCAGAGGGAAACTATAGAAAAAGAAATGGTCCACCTGTATGGAAATACACAATTAAATTTAAAGATAATCAAGGAAATACTCTAAAAGAGTTTAATCAACATAGAGAACCAATTACAGATATTGCAGTGGCAAGAAATAGAGCATATATGGCAACCTCTTCAGAGGATAAGACTATTAGATTATGGGATTTAGAAAAGAAGAGACATATTACAAATATTGTACTAAAAGATAGAGGATATAGTGTTAGTATTAATAAATCTGGACATCTATTAGTTGGATTAGAAGGAAAAAAGAGAATTAAACTATTTGAGATAAGAAATAGCTATGAACCAACTCTTAGCTCATCTAGTAGTTCAAATGCACCTATAGCTACCACTAATCAAAATGGTATATCATCATGGTATCGCAAAGAGTATGCTATTGTTGTAGGAATTGACCACTATAAAAGATTATCTATTCCACGACTTGCTAATGCTGTAAATGATGCTAGAAGTGTAGCAAAACTTTTAAGAAAAAAAGGATTTGAAGTAATTGAGTTATATAATGAAAATGCTACAAAAGAGAGAATATTAGATGCACTTAAAAAGATAAAACAGACATCAACAAATCAAGATGCAACACTTTTCTATTTTGCAGGGCATGGAGATGCAGTAACAGGATATAATGGTGTCAGAGAGGGTTATATTTTACCTTATGATTTTAATGCAGACCTCAATAATCCAAATCCTGATGTAATGTACTATGATAAATCAGCCATTAGCATAAGTTCACTTGTTATGTATACAAGAGATACAAGGGCTAAACATATTGGTATTATTTTAGACTCATGTTTTTCTGGACTTGCAATGGATAGTAAATATGCAAAAAAATCTATACCATCATCATCTGCTAAAGAGTTAGATAGAGTTGAATATGATAGTAAAACTCGTTCAGTTAGAATACGACCAACTAAAGAAATAACAACAAATAATGCTAATAGTAATAGCTCTTCATCTATATTTAGAGATTTACTAAATAAAAAATCTATTAATATATTAACAGCAGGAGATGACCAACCTGTATCAGATGGTACTAACCACTCACCATTTACACAAGCCCTTCTAAAAGCACTAGAGGGAGAAGATGGAACTAAAAAGGGATATATTAGATTTACAACTCTTGCTGATTATATCAAAAAATATGTTGAAAATAAAACCCATAATAGACAAAAACCTCAATATAAAAATGAGAGTTTAGATGGAGGTGATTTTATATTTAAAATCTAATAATTATCACCATTACCTAATGGTGATAACGCCCATATATATAATATATAATAACCAAGATAGTAATAGTTGAGATAATAGCTATAGTTATCTTAACAACGCTATATGGTCTCTCTCCTACAACCTTTCCACTCTGTCCATTTATAAGATAGTCATATAGTTTTCCTTGCCATTTAAACTCTGCTGAATATATTGGAAATAGTGTATCTTTATATGTCGTATCACTATACTCTGTATGCATATAATCTATCTGCTGTTGGTCTCCTCCAATATCTCGTTTAATATCTCCTATAATAACTCTCTTCATCTGCTCTTTTGCATATCTAAAACCCTCATTTAAATCTATCGTATATTCTTCAGATACAAATCCAGATAGATACTTCTCATTAAAAGGGATTAACTCTTTTGTATTCCAGGGGGCTAATCTATCTAATAGACTATGAGATATTGTTTTAGAAGCACCAACTGTCACATCATCAAAACTATGATAAACTTCACCACTAACAGGAGTCCACATAATTCTAGGCTCTTCTTCCTCTATCTCCACATCTTCACCATTTATCTCAACTACTCTTTTAACTGTTACAAAATATATATCTCCTCTCTCTCCACTATATTTTGTTCTTGTATTACTATCAAATGTCCAATATGGAAGATAATATCCAATTAGTTTTTTGTTTCCATCAACAAAATCTTTTAACTGATTTGGAGCGAACCATAATGAGCCAATCCACTTTTTAAATCTCTCTTGTGCCTCTTTTTCCGTTATTTCAAATGGGATTAGAGATTTTGGTTGTATATCTTTTGTTAAATCTGTAATAATAGGAGTTTTACAATATGGGCAAAGAGAGCTTAACTCATAAGAGTCTAACTTAAATGTAGCACCACACTTATTACATGTAATCTCTCTATTATCCACAACTCTATTTTTAGAAAATTTTGCTAAACCCTCTTTAAAATCATACTCTTCTATTGGCTTATTTGATTTCTCTATTTTCTCAATAGAACCACAAAAATCACACTTTAACTCATGAGATAAAACATCATATCTTAAAACCCCACCACAATTTTTACATATAAAATTTTTTGGTTTAAACTTCATGGCACTCCAATTTATGGAAGTGGTGGAGGTGTATTTTCAAAGAGTTCAGATAATACTTCACCTGCACTCTCCCAATTTTTCATACCTTTTGTCCATACTAAAGTATCTCTTTTAATATCTCCTTTATCAATAAACTGTTGAATAGTTCGTACATCATAAGGACCTTGTGAGAGATTATCAACAGCAATATGATACATTTTTGTATCTCTTGATGGGAGTGGTGGAGGAGTATCTTTCTCTTTGTCTCTATTGGCAAACATCTCTTGTCCCATAGAAAAACCAATTCCTGCCCCCATTATATCACCAATAGTACCTCCACCTTTAGAGTTAGCTAAGGCTTCACCTGCTTGATATTTTAGATTATCATCAAGATTTCCTGTCACCTCTCTACTTGTTCTTTTATCTAGTGCTTTTTCTACATTTTCAGGAAGAGAGATATTCTCTACAATAACTTTTGTAAGTTCTAATCCATACTCTTTAAAATATGGAGCAATATTTTTAGTAATATATTTACTAAACTTCTCATAATTAGAGGCTAAATCTAAAATTGGTATTTTGCTCTCACCTAATACTCTTGTAAATTTAGAGAGTATTAGATTTTTTAACTGCTCATCTATCTCATCAACTGTAAAGTGTCCATCAGTTCCAACTATCTCTACCATAAACTTTTTAGGGTCTATTATGCGTATCTCATAAGTTCCAAAAGCTCGAAGCCTTACCATATAGAACTCTGGGTCTCTTACCATAATTGGATTTTTTGTTCCCCATTTTAGATTTGGAAATCTTTTTGTATTAAAAAAATATACTTCAGCCTTAAATGGAGAGTTAAATCCATGGTCCCAATGTTTCAGTGAAGTTAAGATTGGTAAATTTTTAGTCTCTAACTCATAAATTCCAGGTTGTAATACATCTGCAACTACTCCCTCATTTACAAAAACAGCTACTTGTGACTCTCTAACTATAAGTTTTGCTCCATATTTTATCTCATTTCCATGCCTTGGAAATCTATATACCATAGTATCATGACTATCATCAAGCCATTCAATAACATCTATAAACTGCCCACCTATCCAATCAAAAAGTCCCATCTACTACCCCTTCTTATTTAAATCTTCTACTAATTTATCTGATGAGGTCTCCATTTTTGCTTTTGTAGCAAGTAGAGCATCTTTTAGCTCCTGCTCTGTTTTGTGTAGCTCATTAAGCGCTTTAACTCTTGCTTCTCTACCCTCATCTGCAATTCTTAGTGAATCATTTAATGTATCTATTAGAGTCTGATTTGCTTTCTTAATACTCTCAATATCAAAAAGACCTCTCTCCATTTGAGTTCTAATCTCCTTATTCGCCTCTCTCAACCCCTCTGCATTCTTCTCTAATAGCTCATTTGTTAAATCATTTGCATTTTTAAGAGCTTTTGCTGACTCATGACTTCTAAAAATGGTAACAGTTTGAGCTAATTGATTTCTCCAGAGTGGAACAGTATTTACAATGGTTGATGTAATCTTATTTATTAAAGATTTATCATTCTCTTGAATAAGTCTAATACTAGGAAGAGACTGCATTGCAACCTGTCTTGATAGCCTTAAATCGTGTACTCTTCTCTCTAAATCATCTCTAAAACCTCTCATCTCTTTTAAATCCTGTATTGTCATCATATCCCCACTCTTAGCTTTAGCCTCATACTCTGGGAGAATTTTCTCATTTAACTCTTTTAGTTTTATCTCTCCTGCTTGTATATATATCTCTAAATTTCTAAAATAGTCTAAATTTGCCTCATAGAGTTTATCTAATGATTTTACATCTCTCATAAGTTGAGATTTATGTCCCTCTAGGCTATTTGAAATCTCATCTATCTGGTCCCTAACCTCTTCATACCCTTGCATAAATTTAACTAAAGGCTTAGTTCCACCAAATAGACTTTTATACCAAGGCAGTTTTTTATTTGGATTTAACTCCTCTATATTAAAACCTTTAATAGAAGCTACCATCTCATTTAAAACAGCTCCAACTGCACCTGTATCTTTATTTTTAACCCCATCTATCATACGATTTGATATATCATCAAGCTCCTCTTGAACAGATGCACCAAAATAGATAATAGATGTTCTATTATTAAAATCCAATTCACTTAATGCTTTTTCTAATTTACTCTGCTCTTCTGGCATAACAGCAGGTAGATTTTCACTTTTAGCCTCAATAGTTGCCTCTATAATCTCTTTACTTTTTGTCTCCATTTATCTATCCTTATATTAATTTTTAATCTGCTCTTGAAGTACATCAATATTTACATCAAGGTCAAATTGATTATTTCTTTTTAATCTTAATATCTCTTTTTCAAATCTATCTTCTACATCGGATAATAGATTATATAACTTCTCTTTTGTCTCATATGTTATATCTTTTTCATCTAACTCTATATATGATTGTGTAACTTTTTTAATACCATCTATATATACAATAATAAATTTTCTAGCAACCCTTACATCTTTTGGGTCATCTTCTATATTTTTCAATATCTCATAAGCCTTATTGATAGCAACTCTTAGTTGAGAGGTGAGTTTTGTATCTTTAATATGAGTCATATCCTCTTCAATACTCTTTAATTTGCCTCTAGCCTTGGCTAATGTCTCTAAGACAAACTCTGCTGAAATATCACCAATATTTGTAAGCTTATCTGCTCTTGGGTCAAATCCATAATATAGAAAATATCCTATAGAGGCTATAACTCCCAAAAAGATACCAATAAATATGTTTTGATAACCTGCAATAGATGCACTAAAAAATGTAGATATACCGAGTAGAACTCCTGCTATTAGTTTATATGGTATTTTAGGAGCTTTTGTAAGTGTTTTGGTGTAATACTCCAACTCTTGAGCTAAACCTATAGAGTTTGCTTTTGCTGTTGCAAAAAATAGTCCAAATGCAATTATATTGGCTATAAAATATTTTACCTTTAGCATTAATAGAGATATCGTAATAGCTATAAATAGTGGAATTAAAAATATATATAGAAAAATTCCTTTTTTAAGAAAAGATTTATCCTTTTTAAAATCGGGATTGTATCGTTTTGCTTTTGACATAAAATCTCCTAAAAGAGTTTAAGCAAAGGATACCAAACTGAAATGCCTGATGATAGAAGAATAAAAAGAAAACCAAATATCTTTTTTAACAACCTAAATCCTTTTAATATTTTTCATTTAATTTTATCATAAGTTTCTAAAAAACCTACGATTAATTAAAAGTTTTTATTAAAAGCTTTGGATATAAGCGTTTGAATTAATCTTCTCTCTAACAATTTTTAAATTATCCTCTACCTCTTTAGCTGTACTATATGGACCTATATATACTCTCTTAATTATAGCCCCATCTTGAGTAACCTCTTTTATAATATAATTAAATCCATTTTGTGAAATCTTTTCAAGATATTGCTTATTTGGAGTAGAGAAAAAACTACCAACTTTTATGTAAAATTGTTTAATACTTCTATTAATATCTGAAGGTACTAATAGAGTGTTATTAACATCATCAGCTATATTTTCATCTGTATCAACTAGATGTTGAAGGTTTTTAATAGCAAGTACCTTAAATTCACCATTTGTTGGGATTAATCTTACTTTTTGAATATCTATTCCTGAGCTACTCTCATATTGATTTTTTAATCTCCATCTAACAACTGTTTTAACATCAATATAGTTAACTCTTTTTACTAAAATCTTAAAGCTCAATAGAGTATAGTGTCTAATTGGCCATTTTTTATAAAAATTTACCTTTGCAGTTCTAAGTTGTATAAGATTTACATTTCTTCTATAGAAATATTGTTGCATTGGAGTACGATAAAATACTTTTAATTTATCTAAAAAATTCTCCTCATCAGATTTATAGAAGTTCTGTAAAAAACTCTTAATATATATATTTGATGTAAAATCACTACCCATTGGTGCAAGATAATATTTTCTAATCCAACCATCAAGATGTTTTGCACCCATTGGATAGGATATATAACACCACTCTTTACCATCACTACCATATTTACAATCCCTTATTTTGATACCAACAGCATAATATGGAATTGTTCCCACTTTAGTAATAGAGTTTATAATAGGAACTTCTCTAACATTAACTCTACCCCCTTTTTGTACATGTACTATTTTGTACTCAATAGCATTAATAAATCCAATGGTCATTATAATTAGTAGTATAATTCTTCTCATTTTAAAATTATACAATATTGTATTAAAAAAAGTATTAAAAATAATATTTTTTATTAAAATTAATATTTTTTTAAGTAAAAATTATTAAACTATTTAGATTTAGATGAAGATACCTTCTCATCTTTATCTTTAAAATAACCCTTTTTATACATCCATCTATATATAGCAGCAGCAATTGGTGCAGAGGCACTACCTCCATGTCCCCCATGTTCAACTAATACAGTTACTACATATTTAGGATTATGAAAAGGTGCATAGGTTGTTAACCATGCATGAGACCGACTATAATACTCCATCTCAGACTCTTTCATTCTTCTCTTCTCTCGTTGTGGAATGGATATAACTTGAGAAGTCCCTGTCTTACCAGCTACAACTATTGGAAGATGTGACATAAATCTTCTAGCAGTACCCCTTGGAGAGTTACATACATCATACATACCTTTACGAATTAAATCTAAATGATGCCAATTTACATCTATCTCTTTATATTCAGGTTTAACAATCTTACCTGCTACAATATGTGCTAAGTGAGGTGTAGGAAGTTTCTTAGTTGCTAAAAATGCTGTATATCTAGCAACCTGTATAGGTGTAACCAAATCATATCCTTGTCCAATAGAAGCAATTATAGTTTCACCTAGATACCATGGCTGTTTATATGTTCTCATCTTCCACTCTTTGTTTGGAATGACTCCTGACCTCTCTCTTGGTAAATCTATCCCAGTTTTAACACCTAATCCAAACTCATTTAGGTATTTTGACATATCATTAATACCAACTTGAAGACTCTTATTATAAAAATAGACATCACAACTCTCTCTAATTGCTTTTCTTAAATTTACCGTTCCATGTCCCCATTTGGACCAACATCTAAACTTATGTTTATTTTTACCTATTTTAATATATCCCTTACAATATTCTGCCTTATCTAATGCCCCCTTTCCTGATTTTGAATATGCTAATGCCATTCCCATCTTAATACTAGAACCTGGCGGATATAATCCAGATACAATCTTATTTGTAAAAGGGTGATTAAGGTCATCTATAAGAGCTCTCCATTTTTTTGAAGAGATACCTCCAACAAATAGATTTGGGTCATAAGAGGGATAACTAACAGCAGCCAATACATCTCCATTTACATTCATAACAATAGCTACTCCTGCCTGTCCTGCAAATAACTCATTTATCTTTTTTTGTAAATCTAAATCTACATTAAGTATTAAATTTTGGTCTTCAATAGGTTTCTTTTTCTCAAGCTCTGCAACTACTTTATTTGTTGCACTAACCTTTACAGTCCTATAACCTAACTCCCCCTCAAGAATCCTATTATATTGTCTCTCTAAACCCGTTTTACCAACAACTCCTACTTTATCAACTACATTATCTTTACTATTATCTCTTTTATTTGACCTACCGACATATCCTACTATATGTGTAGCCATACTTCCAGCAGGATAATATCTCTCTGTTTCAGAATCTATTTTAATTAATTTATTAATAGTCAATTTTGGATATGCTCCTATCATATCCTCATAAGAGATAAAATCAATTATTTTAATAAATCTATGATTATAATATGAGTTCTTTTTTTTATATCTTTTTAATAATTTAGTTCTATTATAATCTGGAAACTCCTCTATAATACTATCTATAGTCTGATTAAGCTCTTTACTATTAAGTTTTAAATGTGGAGCAATTTTAATAGAGAAACCTATCTTATTAACAGCCAAAAGTTTTTTATTTCTATCTAATATCTCTCCTCTAACAGGTTTTATAAAATATTTTCTCTCTATATTATTTTTAGCTAATCCTTCATAATACAGATTAGATTTAATACTAATTTGATAAATTCTAGTAATTAACATAATCCAAAATAGTACAAAAACTGTAATAACTATTCCAAATCTTACCATAATAACATTCCTATAATAATATCAATAAATATATAAAATGATAACATTGAATCAACTATAATAGTAGAGGCATCTAAAACTAAATCATATATAAATAGATTTATATAATAAAACATATCTATTAATATGATTAATATTACTGATAAACAGACTTTACATCTTATAAGTAGTTTTAGAGATGGATATATAAAAGTATTAATTATTAATATAGAAAATATAGATAACATAAAGGGAAGACCTAAATTTAAATCTAAATGAATTAGATAAAACATTGTAGATATTGTATAGATTACATTTTTATTTATATTATATATAATAACTAACCCAGCAATACCAAATAGAGGAGGTAATATAGGATACATAGATTTTAACATTGGATATACCATTACAGAAAATGCTATAAATATCCACTCTAAAATTTTTTGGTTTTTTTTATTATCTCTATAATCCATTATGACTTACCACCTATTTTATATACTAAAGAGACCTCATTACATATTGGAAAATGGATACATTTAATACAATCAGCCCAAATTTTATGTTCTGGAATTGTATCTTTTGGTATCTCTATAAAATTTAATTTCTTAAAAAAATCGGTCAAATAAGTTAAAACTAGAACCTCTTTTTCTACTCCTATATCTTTAGCCTCATTTAATGCAAACTCTACTAATTTTTTTCCAATATTCTGTCCTCTATATGCACTACTTACAATAAGACTTCTAATCTCTGCTAGACGAGTTGAGTGAATATGTAGTGCTGTATAACCAACTATCCTATCCTTATCTTTTGCTATAACATAAGAGCGAATATTAGTAGCAACCTCATCTTTGCTTCTTGCTAAAATAATCCCCTCTTCAATCTCTTTAGAGACTAATTTTTGCATATTATCAATATCTGAAAGTTTTGCTTTAACTAATCTCACCATTACTATATCCCAAATATATGTTTAAAAATCTTCTGATGTACCCTATCATATCCATATCGTTTTGAATTACTAATAACAATAGAGTTAGGAAAAGCTTTTTTAAGTGCAGTTTTCTCTTTTTGATTAAGTTTATCTATTTTAGTAAAGATACTTAAATATACTTGGTCACCTCTAATAAATTTAGAAACATACTCTTCAACATCTCTATCTATTTTAGCATTAGGATGTCTTGCATCTCTTAAGTGAATAAAAACTCGAATAGAAACACGATGTTTAATAAACTCTACTAAATTTTTCTGCCATATACTCTTTAAATCTTTAGAGACTTTAGCATATCCAAAACCAGGTAAATCAACAAAACGAATATTAAAATCTCTCTCATCACATCTATATCTTATATTAAAAAAGTTAATAAGTTGAGTCTTACCTGGAGTTGATGAACTCTTTGCTAAATTTTTACGAGATGTTAATCCATTTATAGTTGAACTTTTACCAACATTTGAACGACCTAAAAATACTACCTCACTTACCGTATCATCTATACTATCTCTTAATGATTGTGCAGATTTTATAAAATCTGCATCTATAACTCTTGGTATCACTACTTTTTATCCTCTATCTCAAATATAAAATGTACAGGTTTTCTATTTCCACCCTTAATATCAGCTAAACCTGTTTTTAAATCTAACGATATTGAATTAGCCTCTATCTTTCTATTATTAGTTAAATCTCTTAATACAACATCTCCATAGAAGTAGTATTTTGAACTATTTGGTGAATATATTATCTTTTCTGCTTTACCAACATAGTGTACTCCATGCTCAACCAAATCAAATGTTACCCCACCAATAGCCTCATACTTAGTAGCCTTTTTTTTCTTATTAAAATATACTATTATTTTATTTGCACTAAATCTATTTACTCCCTCTTTAATTCTAGCATTTCCCTCAAAATATGCAACTTTTAATATATTATTTGCATGAAAATAGTTAGCCTTAATATCAACCATATCACCATAAAGAAGAGTAGAGAGAAATATAAAAATAGATATATATATTCTTTTCATAAATTAAACCCTATTTTTTCTGTTATTATACCTATTTTAACACAAATCCTTTATATCAATTTGAGATATTTTAAACTAATATATATGGCATTATCAAATTTTAGATATAATCACCAACAAAAGAACTAATTTATTGTTAAGTTTTAATTTTTTTTATGAAAGGTAAATTAATGAATGCAGATGCACAGCTTATGGAACATATGATGAACCCTAAAAATTATGGGGAAATGATAGATAGTGATGCTACAGGAATGGGTAAAAATCCACAAAATGGTGAAAAGGTTGCCATATATATTAAAGTAAGAGAGGAAGATGAACCTATTATAGAGGATATTAAGTTTCAAGCAATTGGTTGTACTACAACCATAGTTGCTGGTTCTATTATTACAACTGAAGCTAAAGGAGTAAGCTTTTCAAGAGCTAGAGAGCTTATATCTGTTACCTTAGGTATGCTAGATAATCAAACACCTGAAGATGCGGCTTGTACAGAGATGGTAGTACTTGCACTTCAAGCCTCAATGGATACATATTTAGAGAGAAAAAAAGATAAAGATTTTCCAATGATAAGCTATATAATAAAAACAGATTGTACACCAAAAGAGGAGGAGAAATAATGCACGATTTATTTAGAGAGGTTCATGAGCTATTTTTAGCTACACAGTTTACAGGATTTATGTCAAAAACAACTACAAGACAAGATTTATATGAATTTTCTAATATATTTTTTAAACACTTTACTTGGCTAGAGAATGATTTTATTAAAAGAGGAGAAGAGTATAACTATAGCGTAAATCAAGTTCCAATTAGAGTAGATAGATTATCTATTATGATAAATAATATTATAAGCAGAATTGAGAGCATTGAGAATAAATTAGATAGTTGTAAAGATAGAGATATAGCGTTTAGAATGCAGAGTGATTTTAACTACATTAAGTTAGCTCTAAAAAATATACCTGATGAAGATGTATCTAGCTGTTTTGATACAAAAAGAGAGTATCCTAATGTTAACTTGACAGATGAAGCTAGAGACGCTTTAACTCTATTTCTATTTGAGGAGAGCTATAAGGAGTATGAGCTTATTATGGTATATAACTACTCAAAAGCAAATAGTAATGATGCCTTTTTAAATAGAATATTCCAAATATTAATTGATGAGTCATTTTTTCACCTTAGAAGTTTTGGACAGATAATGGCAGATATGGGAATTTTAGCTGTTCCTAGAAGTTTAATGGAAGAGATTTATAAATTTGATGATTTAAAGCAATTTTTAAAAGATGGCATACAAGAGGAGATAGGAGCTAAAGAGGAGTGTAAAAGATTAGCAGAGGCTGTTAGTAGTAGCTCTGAATACTTTGCATCATTTTTTACATTTATCAATAATCAAGAGAATTATCATATAGCATTAATGAAAGAGGCATTGGAACATATCTCATAATCTCTTTAATTTAAAATTAATGGCACTCTTAAAGATAAATAGAAGTAAAAAGAGTGCTATTATCTCATAACCTATTGACCATAATATATAGTACTCATCAATATCTATTCTTTTAAAAATATCTATATCATTTTTTGCAAAAATAAGAAATACAAATAGAACACCTACTCCATAAGGTATTAATAAAAAAGCTATTAAAAAAATTATAGATGCCACCTCTTCAGAGATATTCATATAATCAGTTATATATACTTTTTGAGATAAAAAACTATCCCTTTTAGTATTTTTATCTCTCTTATGTTTAATTCTTTTATCTGCTAAATTTATCTTAACAGTATTTAAATAGGGGTCATTTACTAACTTTTCCATATAAAATCTTTTACTGTTTATTTTTTTAATATAATAATTATTATATCTTATTAATATAAAATTAAGCATACTATTGATTTTCGTTTAATCAAAATATTGTAAAATACCCCATATTATTTATTAGGCTTTTAATTTGAAAACTATTACAATTATTGATACATTTGGTTTTTTTTTCCGTTCATATTTTGCTCTTCCTCCCCTTAGAAACTCAAAAGGTTTTCCAACAGGACTTTTGACAGGATTTATAAATCTAATTGACTCTCTAAAGAGGGAGCATAATACAGACTATATTGTCTTTGCATTAGATACAAAAGAGAAATCATTTAGACATGATATATATCCAGAGTATAAGGCAAATAGAGGAGATGCCCCTGAAGATTTACTAAAACAGTTACCTATTGCAATTGATTGGATAAGCGAGATGGGATTTGCAAATATCTCTAAAGATGGTTATGAGGCTGATGATGTAATTGCAACCGTAGCCTCTTTTGCTAAAGATAAGGGATTAAAGGTAAGAGTTGTATCTCACGATAAGGATTTATATCAACTAATAGATAATAGAGTTAAACTCTACGATGCGATAAAAAAGATAGAGATAGATGAAGATGGCTGTTTTAAAAAGTTTGGGGTTAAACCTAAAGATTTCACAAATTTTCAAGCACTTGTTGGAGATAGTTCGGATAATATCGTTGGAGTAAAGGGGATTGGAAAGGTTGGAGCATCTAGGCTTATTAATGAGTTTCATACTTTAGAAAATATCTATGACAATATAGATAGAGCTGGAACTAAAAGAGTTCAGAAGCTACTCTTAGATGGAAAAGAGAGTGCATTTCTATCAAGAGAGTTAGTAACTCTAAGAAGAGATATATTTAAAGATTTTGATTTAGATAGTTTTATCTTTGAAGATAAAAACTATCTTATACCATTAATTGATGATTTTAAACTATATGAGATGAGACAGGCACTAAAAAAGGCAGAGTTCAGAGAGACTCCTCAAATATCATTTAAAAATATTACTCTAAATAGTAGTCAAGAGCTATTTAAAATTATTGATACTATTACTACAGATACTATTATAGCATTTGATACAGAGACAACAGGATTAGATATAAAAAGAGATAGATTAGTCGGTTTCTCATTTGCTATGGATAACCATATAGCCTATTATGTACCAATTGCTCATAACTACTTAGGAGTTGGAGAGCAGATTAATATAGATGATGGGATAAGAGCTATTAAAAAGATATTAAAGGCTAAAGTGGTAGGACAAAATCTAAAATTTGATTTATCAATTCTATATTATAGATATGGAATAGAGAAGATTATCCCCTATGCAGATACAATGATAATGGCGTGGCTACTTAATGCAGGTAGTAAGATAGGGTTAGATAGTTTAGCTAAAAAGTTTTTTGATTATGAGATGAAATCTTTTAAGAGTCTAGTTAAAAAGGGAGAAGATTTCTCATCTGTTGATATCGATTTGGCATCATTTTATGCTAGTGAAGATGCTCTAATTACATATAGACTCTATTTTAAACTAAATGGGCTTTTAGAAAAGAGTTTAAGAGATGAGGCTAAGAGAGTTGAATATCCATTTATAAATATACTAATAGATATGGAGCAGACAGGTATTAAGATAGATATAGATAGATTAAATAGTCTAAAAAATCTATTAAGTGCTAAAATTAAAGAGTTAACAGAAGAGATATATAGTTTAAGTGGGAGTGAGTTTAATATTAAATCTACTCAACAGTTAGGAGATATTCTATTTAATAAGTTAGGATTAAAGAGTATAAAAAAGACAAAAACAGGATATAGTACCAATGAAAAGGTATTAAATCAACTAATAGATGAACATGATATTATCCCTAAGATATTAGAGTATAGGGCTACTCAAAAACTCCTCTCAACCTATGCGATACCCCTTTTAAGATTGGCTGAAAAAGATGAAAATAGTCGTATATATACATCTTTTCTACAGACAGGTACATCAACAGGACGACTCAGTTCAAAAGAGCCAAATCTACAAAATATTCCTGTTCGTTCACCTCTTGGTAGAAAAATAAGAGAAACATTTATAGCAAAAGATAGATATAAACTACTGAGTATTGACTACTCTCAGATTGAACTAAGACTACTAGCACACTTCTCTAAAGATAAAACTCTAATAGAGGCATTTAATAGTGATTTGGATATTCATACAATAACAGCTATAAGACTATTTGGAGAAGAGTTAGCTAAAGAGAAGAGAGCCATTGCAAAATCTATCAATTTTGGGATTTTATATGGAATGGGAGCTAAAAAACTCTCTGGAGAGCTAAAAATCTCTATTAGTGAGGCACGAGAGATTATAAAAAACTACTTTAACTCATTTCCAACAGTTAAAAGATTTTTAGAAAGTGTTCAAGATAGAGTAAAAGAGATTGGATATATTGAGACTATATTAGAGAGAAAGAGATTTTTTAATTATAAGAGTGCAAACAATATGCAGAAGGCATCATTTATGCGTGAGTCTATAAATACTCTATTTCAAGGGAGTGCATCTGATTTAATTAAACTATCTATGTTAGAGATAGATAAAAAGATTAAACAAGACAATATTGATGGTGCAATGCTACTTCAAATTCATGATGAGCTTATATTTGAGATAAGAGAAGATATTGTAGATGAGGTTGCAGAGGAATTTAAAAAGATTATGGAAAATATAATGAAGCTTAATGTTCCTCTAAAATGCTCTGTTAATATTGGAGACTCTTGGGGAGAGTTGAAATAGAATTTAAATATGTTATAGATAGACCCAAATATGAAAGATAGTGAAATTTGGAGATATGCAAAAGAGAATAATTTAACTATAGTAACAAAAGATGCAGATTTTTTAGACCTTTAACCGAAAAATAGATATAAAAAAGTTTTAAAAAACTAAATGATAAAAACTATATTTTAAAAATTTTACAGTATAATTTTGCATATAAATCGTAAATTTGGCTAGGAAAACTATATGATTATCAATTTTTCAGTAAAAAACTTTCGTTCTATAGATGATGAAATAACTCTCTCTTTTGAAACAGTTGATAAGAGTGAAAATGATAAATACTATATATATAACTCAGGTAAAGAGAAAATATTAAAAACAGCTATAATTTACGGGAGCAATGCAAGTGGTAAAACAAATATACTTAAAGCTCTTGAATTTTTAGTAAAATTTATTAGAAATCCACTTGAACGAAAAGACCAATTAATAGAATTAGAACCTTTTTTATTTACAGATGAGATAAAAAAATCAACCTCTTTTGAACTTGATTTTTTAATGAATAACATAAAATACTCATATATTTTAGAAGTATCAAAAGAGAAAGTTTTAGCTGAACAACTCTATTTTTATAATCCTAGAAAAGCTTTGATTTTTGATAGAAATAACTACAATTTTGGTTCAAAAATCAAAATTAATAAGTCTGCAAAAGAGTCTTTAAAAAATAATACACTCCATAACAATTCAATTTTAAGTGGTTATATGAAAACAAATATAGATATTGAAGAGTTAGAAAATGTAATAGCATGGTTTAAAAAAGTATTACCACCAATATTTCCAACAACTGATTTAGTCGGTTTTGTTGTTGAACAGTTAGAAAAAAAAGATTTAAATAAAAAAATGATATTAAATATTTTACAAAATGCTGATTTTGGAATTGATAATTTTGAGATAGAGGAGAGTGAACTAGAAGAAGAGTTTAAAGAGTTCTTAAAACGAATTAATAAAAAACATAATGATTTAAAAAAATTAGAAATATTTTTTACACATCTGAAAAGATATAAATTAGAGTATAACGATGAATCAACTGGTACACAAAGATACTATCAACTCTCAATCATTTTAACACTTTTATTAAAAGAGTCTCTTATTATCCCAATTGACGAATTAGAGGCTTCTTTACACCCTGACTTGTTAAAACACTTCTTATTAAGTTTTATAGTCAATGCAAAAGACTCTCAACTTATTTTTACAACACACTCAAGAGAACTATTACTAGAAAAAGATATTTTGAGACAAGATATTATTTGGTTTACTGAAAAATCAAAAAATAGTTCAACAGAGCTATTTAGTTTAAGTGATTTTGATACAAAAACTCTACGAAAAGAGTCTTCAATGTACAATATATATAAAAGTGGTAAATTGGGTGCAATACCTAACTTAAAAGACTATTTTATGGATATTTAATGGCTAAAAGAAAAAGTCGTCCAAAGAGAAAACTTAAGCCAAACTATATTGTATTGGTTGATGGAGAGAGTGAAATATCTTATATCAATAATATTAAACCAAATGGTGTAAGCGTATTGCCAGAGATACCATTAAAAAAATCTTTGAAAAAGATGTATAAAATCTTTAAAGAGAAGTTAAAACAAGCAGATTATGTCTTTTGGATTATTGACCTTGATGTAGTTATAAGAGAAAATAATATCAATTTGCTAAAAGAGTATCTACAAAACTATTCAGACAACATTATTATCAATAATCCCTGTTTAGAGTATTGGTTCTATCTCCATTTTAAAAAAAATAGAAACTTTACTAACAGGTGTGCTGATGTTGAAACAGCAATTAAAAGATTAGAAAATACTGTTTTACACAATTACAAAAAAAATAAAAATATGCAACAGTTAGTAGAAAAATTATCTCCTTATCTAGAAAATGCTTATAAGAATGCTAAAGAGAGAGAATTTGATATTGAAAACATTTTAAGTTGTAGTCAGATGTTTAAAATATTTGATAGATTAGGAATATAAGATTTAATTAAATTATCTATGTCAGAGACATATAATAAGATTATGGAAAATATAATGAAGCTTAATATTCCTCTAAAACGCTCTGTTAATATTGGACTCTCTTGGGGGGAGTTAAAGTAGAGTATTTATAATAAGGTGAAAAGTTAAAGTTACTTAAGCTAAAATAGACTCCTAAAATTAAAAAATAGGAAATATAAATGAAAAAAAATAACTCAAATTCAAGAAGGGACTTTTTTAAAGGTGCTATAGCACTATCTTTAACACCACTTATGGCTACAGAGGCTACATCAAAAAAAGAGAAGAAAACAAACTCACTAAAGCTTGTACATATTACTGACTCCCATATGGATATGGGTAATCCAGATAGTGTAGAGGCTCTTAAGAT
>JALWDJ010000093.1 GCA_027014605.1 Campylobacteraceae bacterium | reverse complement strand
TCTTTAGTTAGATTTTGCTCTAAAGATTTCTCTTTAGCTTTAAATAACTGAATATCTTTTTGATAATGCTCTTGTGCCTCTTTAGTTCTATTTTTAGCAATAGTAAGCATTTTAGAGATAGTAGCTTTTAAATTCTCTATTTTACTATTAAGCTCTACCTTTTCACTCTCTTTAGCTGTTAAATTAGACTCTAATGACTTAACCATATCTTCTAATTTAGCTTTTTCTTTAGCTAAAGCTCTCTCTTTCTCTAACTCTTTAGTTAGATTTTGCTCTAAAGATTTCTCTTTAGCTTTAAATAACTGAATATCTTTTTGATAATGCTCTTGTGCCTCTTTAGTTCTATTTTTAGCAATAGTAAGCATTTTAGAGATAGTAGCTTCTAATTTTTTAATTCTGCTATTTAATTTATTTTTATCAAGATTAAGATTTTTTTCTATTGCCAATTCTTGAGATAGTCTTTTCTCTAAATACTCTTTTTCTTCTTTAAAATTTTTAATAAGTCTATTATATTTAGTTAATGCTTTTTGATTGCCTCTTGTTATTATATTTACTATTTTTGAGATAGTACTTTTTAACTCTATTACTTGATTAGCAAGTTGATTTTTTTCTATATTTAGTCTATTAGTCTCTGCTATATTTTTAGCTAAATCTCTTTCTAATGCATCTTTTTGAATTTGAAATAATTTTAAAGTTTTTTTATCAGATATTTTCTCTGTATTAGTTACAGTTAGCATTTTTGAAATAGTACTATTTAAGTCTTCTATTTTATTATTTAGCTTTTCTCTTTGATTAATAAGATTTTTTTCTTGTTGAGTTTTTTTAGCCAACGTCTCCTCTAAATTTTCTTGTTCTATTTTCAGATTTTCTATAGTTTGATTATATTTGTCTAAAGTTTTAATATTACCTTTCTGAATAATTTTAACTATTTTTAAAATATCATTTTCTAATTTCTCTATTTTAGATTTTTTATCTATATTGTTATCTCTTAAGGTTTTATTTTCTTTAAGAACTAAGTTTAATTTTGAATTTAGTTCTGCTTTTTCTTCTAAAGCTTTCTCTCTTCTTGCTTTATTGTATTTTAGAGTTGATTTTAATTTAGTGATATTTTCTTTTAAATCATTTTTATCTACCAAAGCAGAATTTAGTTTTTCTTCTAATTTATTAATAGCTCTATTACTATTTTGAATTTTAAGTTTTAATTCTTTATTTTTAGTTGTAAATTGAGATATTTTATTTTTCAAAATAGCTAAACGATGTTCTCTCTCTTTTAATGCTCTTTTTAATTCCTCTTTTTCCATATCAATAGCTTTTGGTACTTTAGGTATATTTACATTAACAGAAGGTACTTTAATATGTTCAATAGAGATAGGCTTTGATATATCCTTAATAGCAGTTGGAATAACAACTTTTTTAACAGTTGCTAGAGGATTTATACTCTTATTGGATAGATTATTATCTACTTTAGTCTTTGTTATATTTGACTCATTTTTATTAGTAATATTTTTATCTATATGTTTTAATTCTATTTTGAGTTCATCTTTAGTTTTGATGATATTTTTATCTATGGATTTAACTTCTTCTTTATTAGGTATTTTTACTTTAGTAATATTTTTTTCTCTATTGACAACTATATTAATAGTTTTTAAAATTTTGGAACTGTTTTTATCTATGGTTATAGTATGTGTAATATTACTATCTATCTTTTGTTTATTTTCTGGCATTTTTTTATAAGATGCTAATGGTATCTCACTATCTTTAGTTTTATCTTCATTAGATATAGTTTGATTATCCTTTTTTAGTATCTTTTTAGTTTCTATTTTATTTTTTATATTATTTTCATTGCTACATTTTTGTAGTAAAAATAGTCCACCAATAAGTGTAATTGTAATAATTGCTGTATCTCTCATTGATTTATCTTGTTTCATTTATCCAACCTCCTATTATTTTGTATATATCCATTATATATAAATTTATATTTAAAATTAATTTTTTATGATTTACTTATATAGTACTTTTATATTAAAGTAACATACTAAGTAAAATCCAATAGTCCAAACTTTCTAATAAATTTGTCGTCTATATCTATTAGTCCTCTTTTTTGCAAATCATTTAATACCTTTTTATTACAGTGAGTATCATTTGGCCACTCCCTATTAAATCCATCTATTTTACTCTTATTTGTTCCATCAATAGTTATAAATGGCTTTAAGATAACATCTCTTAAGGCATCTATATTATTAACAACTCTCCAAAGGAGCATATATGGATTATTAATATCATTATTTTGTTTATCTATAAATATTAATATCTTAATATTATCTTTTAATATATAAAATTTATTTATATTTTTTATAACTGACTCTTTTTTATCCACTTTAACTATAGTAATAGGATTTTTTGTATTAATAAAATATTGCTTTAATTCAACTATATTACTATTAATATTTCGTATTTTATTTAAGAGTTGGATATCATTAAGTGGTTCTTTAATATCTTCATCTATTTCATCTCCTGTTGCATCAATTCCAAGTTTACCACCAACTAAACTCTCATTGGCTGTATGGTCTAGTGCATCTATTATGCCTTGTGTAATAAGTATATTTTTTGCTGTTAGTCTATTTAATATATACTCTGTAATCTTTATACTATCTTTTAAATCTGGAGCATTTTCATTTACAAAAATAGCATGTTTTACAAAACTCATCTGACCAACTCCCCAAAATGCGTGCATAAATTGCTGTGCATGTCCTTTATATAGAGTTTTCATCTTAGCCAATATTAAATTATGAAATACACCATTCTCAGGCATATAGTAATCGATTAAATCAGGTGTCATAGGCTTTAACATAGGTAAAAATATTCTCTCTGTGGCCCAACCCATATATTTATCCTCTAAGGGAGGTTTTCCTACAACTGTTGCTTGAAATATAGGATTTTTTTTCATAGTAATAGTCTCAATTTCCATAACAGGATATGGTTCTTTTAGAGTATAGTATCCTGTATGGTCACCAAATGGACCTTCAATCTTCATTTTGTTAGGAGAGACAAATCCCTCTATAACAATATCAACATCTTTTGGAATATATATATCGTTAGTAATAGATTTAACTAATTTTGCACTATTGCCTTTTATAAATCCATATAGGAGTAGTTCAAACATGCCATGTGGCATAGGTGCTTGTCCACACCATATATATAGAGGGTCACCTCCAATAGCTACAGTTACAGGCATCTTAACTCCAGCTTTTTGATATTGGTCAAAAAAGTGTGAAGCATCTTTATGTATCTGCCAGTGCATTCCTAAATGGTTTTTATCATACTGTTGAAGTCTATACATTCCAAGATTTTGCATATTTCCATTAAGACTCTGGGTATATACTTGTCCCATTGTAATAAAAGCTCCACCATCTTTTTCCCAAGTCTTTAAGATGGGTAATTTATCTAAATCTACATTATTTTTACATATTATAATCTCTTGACACTCTCCGGATGATTTTAGTCTTTTTGGAAAAACATTTTTTAATCTTAAAAGTTCAGGTATCATCTTTAACTTTTCGATAAATCCTTTAGGAGGTTTTAGTTTAAGAAGTTTCTCAATTCCCTCTGCAACTCTATCAGGATGTTTTGCAAAAATCTTTTCTGTAATCTCTCTATTTGCAAAAATATTCATTAAAACAGGTATATCATACTCTATATTTTTTCTTCTATTAATAGGTTTTGTAAATAGGAGTGGAGAAGAATCCTCCTTTTTAACCTCAATATATGCAATATGTGGAATTTCCAATTCTACATCTAATGGTTCATCTATAATTTTTAGATTTCCATTTTCTCTTAACCAATTTACAATATTATTCAATAATCTACTCCTATTTTTTCTTAAAATAGATTATAGCTGAATTTGATATAATTTTGAAAAAATAGGAGATGAAATATCTTAGTTCATATATGTTGTGCCGTAGATAGCCACTACTTTTTACAAAAATTAAGAGAAGAGTATCCAAAAGAGAGGTTTATAGGCTTTTTTTATGACCCTAATATACACCCATATAGTGAATATTATTTAAGACTTCTTGAAGTTCGTCGCTCTTGTAATATGCTTAATATTAAGCTTATTGAAGGAGAATATGATATCAATAGTTGGTTAGATGCAGTTAGAGGATTAGAAGATGAGCCAGAAAAGGGTAGGAGATGTAGTGTATGTTTTGATAAAAGGTTTGAAGTTACTATAAAAAAGGCTTATGAGTTAAAAGAGCGTAGTTTTACATCAACTCTACTTATGAGTCCAAAAAAATCTCTAAAACAGTTAAAAAAATCTGGAGATGAATTAGGAGAGAGATATAATATAAAATTTATTGTACCAGACTATAGAAAATCATCAGGGACACAAGAGCAAAATATTTTAGCAAAGAGAGATAAACTATATAGACAGGACTATTGTGGCTGTATATATGGATTAACTAAACAGAGAGAAGAGCAGAAAAAGTTAGCTGATGAACTATTTTCACCTATATCTAATCAGATACAACCATCATCTATAGATGAAAAAGTTGCTTTATACAAAAAGAGATTAGAGTATGAAGATAGAGGAATAGATTATAAAATAGTAAAAAATAGATTTTTAAATTGGAGATTAAAATTTGGATATTTAAAGGTTAAAAAGAGAGTTGTTCCATCTCATATTTTGCCATATTCTACTCTAAAAAGAGATTACTCAAGAGGAAAAATAGACTACTCTATAAATAATATATACTATATGAATAGAGATGATATTAAATTTATATCATTAGATTTTTATAACTATTTATCTAATAGAAATTACCATAAAATGGAAGATTTAATCTTTAATCCACCTACTTTTAATCAAGAGCTTGTAATAAGACAGAAATTAATAAAAAACAATTATGATTTAAGTTTAATATTAATTGTAAAAGAAATTCCCACAAATACTATTGAAATAGTATGTCAGAGTTATATTTATGGGGATATGAGAGAGGAACTTATAGAAGTTTGACACAATTTTTAGCTTAATTTAGATAAAATCTATTAAATTTTTATCCAAAGGCTAAAATAGTGACATTTAATGTAGTTGAAATTCAAAAAATATTACCTCATAGGTATCCTTTTTTACTTCTTGATAGAGTAACAGGACTAGAGAGAGGTAAATTTATAGAGGGTTACAAAAATGTATCTATCTCTGAACCAGTTTTTCAAGGACACTTTCCAGACCACCCAATCTATCCTGGAGTAATGATTATTGAGGGTATGGCACAAGCAGGTGGAGTACTTGCATTTCAGAGTTATAGTGAAGATGAGCAAAAAGATATAGAGAATAAAGTAGTATATTTTATGAGTATAGATAAAGCTAAATTCCGTCTTCCTGTAACTCCTGGAGATAGACTTGTATATAAATTATCTGTAATAAAACATAGAGGCAGTATATGGCAACTTGATGGTAAAGCTTTCGTCGATGATAAACTTGTAGCTGAGGCTCAACTTAAAGCTATGATTGTAGATAAGTAGGTTTTTAATGTCAAATATCCATCCAACAGCTATTATTGAAGATGGTGCGAAAATTGGGAAAAATGTTAATATTGGTGCTTTTGTTACTATCTCTTCAAAGGCGACTATAAAAGATAACTCTACTATAGATACATATGCTATAATTGAGGGAGATACAACAATTGGAGAAGGTACCCATATATTCTCTCATGCTGTAATTGGCTCTATCCCACAAGATTTAAAATATCAAGGTGAAGATGTTAAACTTATTATTGGGAAAAATAATAAAATTCGTGAATTTACTCTTCTAAATCCAGGTACTAGAGGTGGTGGGGGTGTAACTAAAATAGGGGATAATAATCTTCTTATGGGATATGTACATATTGGACATGATGTTAAGATGGGAGATAACTGTATTTTAGCAAATGGAGCTACTTTAGCAGGACATGTTGAGTTAGGAGATGGAGTAGTAATTGGTGGATTGACTCCTGTGCATCAATTTGTTCATATTGGTGATTATGCCATGATAGCAGGAGCATCTGCTCTTAGTCAAGATATTCCTCCATACTGTTTAGCAGAGGGGAATAGAGCAACTCTTAGAGGATTAAATTTAACAGGACTTAGAAGACATATTAGTAGAGATAGTATAAATAGATTAAAAGTAGTATATAGAGAGTTATTTGAGAGTAATAAACCGCTTCAAGAGACAACTAAGAACTTATTAAATATAGAAGATATTAAAGAGGTAAAAAAATTATTGGAATTTGTCAGCAAATCAAAGCGAGGCATACCATTTAAAAGGAAAAATATTAATGGCTAGAAAGAAGTGTAGTTTTTGTAATAGTATAGAGAAACAGAAAAATCCATTTATTGCAGGAAATGGTGTATATATATGTTCGAATTGTGTAACATCTGCATATAAAATTCTATTTGGAGAAGATAACAAAAAATCTACAGAAGGTGGAGTAGAGCCTATAACACTATTAATTCCAAAAGAGATACATAAGATATTAGATGATTATGTTATAGGTCAAGAGAGTGCAAAAAAGACTCTATCTGTTGCTGTATATAACCATTATAAAAGAATATTTAAAAGTGGCTATGAAGATGATACAACTATAGATAAATCAAATATTCTATTAATAGGACCAACTGGTTCTGGTAAGACTCTATTGGCTCAAACTATAGCTAAATTTTTAGATGTTCCAATTGCTATTTCTGATGCTACAAATCTTACAGAGGCTGGTTATGTTGGTGAAGATGTAGAAAATATTTTAACAAAACTTCTTCAAGCAGCAGATGGAGATATTGCAAAAGCTGAAAGAGGTATTATTTTTATTGATGAGGTAGATAAGATTGCAAGAATGGGTGAAAATCGCTCTATTACTAGAGATGTATCTGGAGAAGGAGTACAGCAGGCATTATTAAAAATTATTGAGGGTTCAGTAGTAAATATTCCACCGAAGGGAGGTAGAAAACATCCAAATCAAGATTTTCTTCAAATAGATACAAAAAATATACTATTTATATGTGGAGGAGCATTTGATGGTATTGAAGAGATTATACAGAGAAGATTAGGTGCCAATCAGTTAGGATTTGGTCAAGAGAAGAGAAGTAATAGAGAGAATGAGAGTGTAATGCATTTAATAGAATCTACTGATTTAGTTCATTATGGGATAATCCCAGAGTTAATTGGACGACTACATATTACAGCTACACTAGAGCCTATTACTCTTGAAGATATGGTACGAATATTAGTTGAACCTAAAAATTCAATTGTAAAACAGTATCAAAAACTATTTGAAATAGATAATACGATATTATCCTTTGAGGAGGAGGCATTAAAGGCTATTGCTCAAAAAGCTATTAATCGTAAAACAGGTGCAAGGGGTCTTAGGTCAATTATGGAGGAGTCACTAATTGACATAATGTATGAGCTTCCAGAATTAGAAGGATATGAGGTTATTATTACAGAAGATGTTATAAATAATAGTGTAAAACCAATATATGTAAAAAATTCAAAATCAGCATAGAGTAAGGAAGATATAGATATGTTTAAAAAAGTTTTAGGTATGTTTTCTAATGATTTAGCAATAGATTTAGGAACTGCAAATACGCTAGTATTAGTAAAAGGTCAAGGGATTAGTATAAATGAGCCATCAGTTGTAGCAATTCAATATGATAAGCATGGTAGAGAGAAGATACTAGCTGTTGGAATTGAAGCAAAAGAGATGATAGGAAAAACACCTGGAAATATAAAAGCTATTAGGCCTATGAGAGATGGGGTTATTGCTGATTTTAATGTAACTGAGATGATGATTAGATATTTTATAGAAAAAGTTCACAATAGAAAAGGACTATTTTCTCCTAGAATAATTATATGTGTTCCTTTTGGATTAACTCAGGTTGAGAGAAAGGCAGTAAAAGAGTCAGCAATGAGTGCTGGGGCTAGAGAGGTTTATCTAATTGAAGAACCAATGGCTGCGGCTATTGGTGCTGGTATTCCTGTAAAAGAGCCTAATGGAAATTTAGTTGTTGATATTGGAGGTGGAACTACAGAGATTGGAGTTACTTCACTTGGTGGACTTGTTCAGAGTAAATCAATTAGAGTTGCAGGAGATATGTTAGATAGAAATATTATAGATTATATGAAAAAGAATTTCAATCTACTAATTGGTGATAGAGTTGCAGAAGAGATGAAGATTAGTGTTGGTACTGCAATTCAATTAGAGGAAGAACTTAGTTTAACTGTTAAAGGTAGAGACCAAGTAACAGGACTTTTGACATCTGTTGAGATAACTTCAGAGCATATGAGAGAGGCAATGAAAGGCCCTCTTAAAGAGATTGGAGAAGCATTAAAATTAGTATTAGAAGATACTCCACCAGATTTAGCAGGTGATATTGTAGAGAATGGAATTGTTTTAACAGGTGGTGGTGCATTAATTAGAGGATTAGATAAATATCTAGCTAATATTGTAAAATTACCTGTATATGTATGTGAAGAACCACTTCTTGCTGTTGCTAATGGTACAGGTAAAGCATTAGAAGAGATAGATTTACTACAACATACAGCTTATGATGAATAAAAAATTGATTTTTATTGCTCTTATTATATTAGCATCTCTTCTTTTATTTAAAAAAGAGGAGAAGTTTCAGGAGAACTTTACATTTATATCTCTGCCATTAAAGAGGATATATTTAAATATTAGAAATAGTATAGATGATACTATAGAGAAATATATAAATCAATCCAATACTGTAGAGAATTTAAAAAAAGAAAATATTCTTTTAAGGAAATATTTATATAACCAAAAGATGATAATAAATCAGTTAGAGCAATATAGTAAATCTAAGATGTTAAAGTATGATAATACTGATAATATATTAAGAACACAGATGATTTCATATAAAAAACTTAATGATTTTTCATATATATACTTAACAGGTGGGAAAAATAAAAATTTAAAAGAGGATAAGATATATGGATTGATACAGAAAGATGTGGTTGCAGGGATTGCAATAAAAAAAGATAATAGATTAGAGGGTATTTTACTCTCTAATGATAAGTGTCAATTCTCTACTTTTGTTGGTAAAAAAAATATGCCTGGAATTGCAAAAGGTATAGATGAGAAAACAATGGAGGTAAATTTTATACCTAAATGGTCAAAAATATTAGTAGGAGATAAAGTAGTAACAAGTGGATTAGATAATATATTTTTAGCAAATATTCCTGTTGGGGTAGTATCTAAAGTATTAACAAGAAGTACATATAAAACAGCTATAATTAAAACTTATGCTGATATACTACATCCAAACTATTTCTATTTAGTTAAAAAAGTACCAATTCATATTTACGATATAAATAGAAGTATATTAAAAGATAACAATATAACAGCTGATTATTAATTTTTTATTAATAAAATTGTGATATTATATAAATAAAAATTAAGAGTATAACAATGCAAAATAGTCCATCTTCATCGCCATGTTTTTTAAACTATATAGTTATTGCTTTACTTCCGACGCTATTTTTAGTAGGAATAATATTGGGATATTTACATACTATTCCACTAAAAGTTGATATGCACTCTGTTGTAATTATATCTATAATATATCTTATATATCTACTTTTTATTAAACATAATGCAAACTATGTTATATGTAATATGCGTAAAAACTATTCTGATTTGCAAAAGAGTCTACAAAAAGCTATTCAAGATAACTCTCTTACTATTGGAAATATAACAAAATCAACTGTTGATATATCAGATTATATTACTGAGTATTATAAATCATTTCGAAATGATAACTTTGCCTCAATTGCCACATCTCTATTTCCAATGCTTGGTATATTAGGTACTTTTATAGCGATTGCTATCTCTATGCCTGATTTTTCTGTAAAAGATACAGACTCATTAGATAGTCAAATATCACTACTTTTGAGTGGAATAGGAACAGCATTTTATGCATCTATTTTTGGTATTTTTCTCTCTATCTTATGGAACTATTTTGAAAAGAGAGGTCTATCTAAAGCAGATAGTGATAAAAACTATTTGGAAAGTATCTATAAAGAGTATATCTGGAGAGATAGTGAGCTAAAAAGACATGAACATATGCAGTATGATATGAGAGATGAAAAATTATTAACTACTTTAAAAGAAACATTTAATTTAGATTTTATTCATAAATTAAATGAACAACATTTAGAAAATTTTCAAACTATTATCAATGAGACAAATAGAAACTTTACAAATGTAGCAACACATATGAAGATGGTATCAAGTGATTTAAAAGATACAATATCTAAGATACATAAGTCTCAAAATATACTAAATGCTACTGCTAGTATAGAGAAAAATATTAATAGATTTGTGACTATTACAGAAGAATTAAAAGAATCAATAGATAAGTTTGATAACTCACTAGAGAACTCTCTAAATATAACTTTTCATAAGATTGATGATGAGTTAGGAGATATTATAGTAAAACTTGGTAATTTTGCTACATCTATAAGCGAACAGAATAGGATACTTCAAGATAGAATCTCAAAATATCACAATAATATTTCAACTAAAAGTTATAGTGAATAGATATGTTTAGTAGAGATAATTCCAATAATCAGAGTAGCAATTTTTGGATATCTTATGCAGATTTAATGGCAGGCTTGCTATTTGTATTTATTCTTCTCATTGGTGCTATTATTGTAAAGTCAACAATTTTAAAAATGACTCTACAGAATAGAGAGATGACTTTAAAAAAACAGTCAACAGATATAGAAAAAAAGTCTGAAGCTATTACTATTAGAGATGAAGAGATTGATAAACTAAAAAATCTATTAGCTCAAAGAGAACAATATATATATGAGAGTGATAAAAAATTAATTATATCAGAAAATACTATTAAATTGAAAGAGAAAGAGATTTCTAAATTAAATCAGATGTTATTAGCACAAAATCTTAAAATTAATAAGTTTTCAGATAAAATAGTAGTTTTAAAAAATTTGGCAGATGAGTATAACTCTACAATAGAAAATCAAAAAGCTACATTAAATGATTATAAAAATAGAGTTCTTATAATGAGTAATGAGTTATCAAAAAATAGTGAGAAGTTGAAATTATCAGATGATAAGCTTTTAAAAGTTTTACAAGCATTAGATGATAAGCAGACAAAATATGATGAACTTTTAGCAAAACTTCAAGCACAAAAAGCAAAGATAAAATCTTTAACAGGAATTAAATTAAAGATTATTGCTGAACTAAAATCAGCTTTAGGAAAAAATATTAATATAGATAAAAAGAGTGGAAGTTTAAGGCTCTCCTCAAATATTTTATTTGATAAAGGTTCTGCTATATTAAAAGAGGGAGCAAAGGCTGAACTTAAATCAAATTTTATTAAATATGTAGATGCATTAATATCTAATAAAGATATATTCTCTCATATTGATAAGATTATAATTGAGGGGCATACAGATAGTGATGGAGGGTATTTATATAATTTAGGGTTATCTCAAAAGAGAGCTTATGCTGTTATGAACTATCTTTTAAGTCTAGATTATATAAAAAAACATAATATAAAAACTAAATTAGTAGCAAGTGGTAGATCGTATCTTGACCCAATTAAGGTTGATGGAGTTGAGGATAAAGATGCATCAAGAAGAATTGAGATTAAATTTAGACTTAAAAATGAGGATGCTATGTATGAAATTGAGAGGATTTTAGATGCAGATTAAATTTACTCCTCATAAATTAAGAGCTTCTAAAGCATATATTTCTGATTTAATGGCTGATAATAATATAAAAAATATAGTAAAAAAAGAGAAATATATAGAGGATAGAAAAGAGTCTATCTCTCTATTTAAAAGATTTTTTAATCTATTTAGATAGAGTTTTTAAATCTCTCCTCTAGCTAATGCCCTAATCTCTGCTAGAATTTTTTCCATTTCTAGTGCTTCTTTCTCTTTTCTTAATTTAAGTAACTCTTCCTTCTTTTTATGCCATACTATTGAATAGTAACTCGATATTAAAAAACCTATAAATGATAAGAGTGAGCTTATAAGTGATGTTAAGACAATAAACTTATTATTATTATTTTCAAAATTTGCCTCTAATGAGATATTTGGTCGTGTTATTTTTTTAGATATGTGATTTTTTTTATCTATTTGCTGTTGTGATGATACTATATTATTTTTTATACTTTTTATAAATTCTGGATAGAATTTAAAGGAGATGGAAATAGATAATGATATAATAAAAATTAGAGCAAAAAAATTTCTTATATTCATAAAAATTCCTTTTTTATATAAATTATAACTAAAACTATCATTATAGATTATTATAGTTTATTACTAATATCTCTCATTAATTTTAAATATGCTCTATTCATTGATTTTATCATTTCATCAGTAGAATTAGATTTTATTTTTTCTTTTGTATTAAAAAAATAATTTAAAGTTTTTTTATTAATATTATTATATATTTGATAGGTAGCCTCTAAGTCAACTTTATCTCTATATGCTATAAATTTAGTGATTTTAAGAGATACTCTCTTATCAAATCTTTTTATATTTGACCATGGATACGTATATATATTATTATTATTCATAGATTTATGTAGATAATTAATTAATGTGTGGGTTAACTGTTTATCTATGTTATTTATCCAATTTGTATTTTCTATTCTCTTTAAGTGATATGGTGTATCTTTTTTATATATTGGAGAGTTTATTAGATATGTAGGGACTTTTACTATGTCAACAGCTATATATTCACTACTATTTTTTAACTCTCTAATGTTATCTATATTATCTCCTAGCGTATATAACTCTTTAGAGCTACAACCTCCTAAAAATATTATAGTTATAAAAATTAGAAATTTTTTCACTATTCATCTCCTAAAATAAGTGCATTTGCTTTTTGATTTAAAATTTCATTAGTTCTATTGAATGATTTTGAAGCTTCTGATATAGCTTCTAATGTTAAAGATATCTGCTCTGAAAATTTGGAATCCCCTCCATATTGATTAGTTAACTCCTCTAGCTCTAAGAGAGTTGATTGTAGTTGAGCTAAAGAGTTATTAATAGTTGTTGGAAGCTCTATAAAATCATCTTTTGATGTAAACCTATTTATATTAGAGAGTGTATCATCTAATCTCTTAATAGTTTTATCTAAACTATTAACTGTTCTATTTAAACTTTTTACTAAAGAGTTAATGGGCTTTCTATTCTCATTAACTAAGTTTGTAGTTGAGTTTAATAGTTTTTTTAGTGGTAGCTTTTGAAGCTTTGCAATAAGAACTCTTACATCACTCATTATATCTTTTTTAGCTCTCTTTTTTATAGTAGGAATTATATAGTAGTTCTCTTTATCTTTTTTAAGAGGTGTTTTATGTCTATTATCAAAAAATAGCTCAATATAATCAGCTCCAATAACAGGGATATTAATTGATGATATTTTAGCTTTTAATCCATTTAACTCTTTTTTATTAAAAATATCTGTATGTATAAGTGCATATATATAGCTCTCTATTTTTCTATGTTTTTTAGAGTAGCTATTTTTAATATCTGTAATATAACCTACTCTAAAGTTTTTAAATTCAATAGGAGTTCCTATTTGAAGTTTATTTGCCTTATCTTTAAAAGTTAATTTAAAAAATTTATCTTCTCCCTCTCCTAACTGTTTTGACCTCATATCTGCAAAATTTTTATATAGATGAAATATCTTATCATCTTTTAGTGTATTGTTCTTATCAAGTGTATTTATAGGAGTATATAGAGATATTCCACCATGGATTATTTGAGAAAAAGGGGCTGTAGATATATCTAAATTTCTATTTGAAAAATCTATGTTAAAATTACTTTTTGCATAAAATTTACTTCTATTATTGATATATTTAATATAATCTTCTTCAATGAAAATAGTAAAATTAACATGAGTTCCATTAGGGGATATTGCAACTCTCTCAACTCTTCCAATCTTCATCATTCTATAATATATAATACCTTTCTCAGATACATTGTAACTCTTTGGTGCAGAGAGTACAAAATATTTACCTTTTGCATTATCATCTATATATGGGTGTTCTAAACCTATGTAGTGTTTTATCTTTTTTGCTTTAATATCTTTTTCGCCATGAAGTTGAATATATGAACCACTTACAATTGTATCTAGTCCAGATATCCCTTGTGTTCCTACATCAGGATGAACTATCCAGAATTTAGCTTTACTATTTAGATAATCATCAACTTCTCTATTCATTCTAGCATTTATTATGACACCTTTTCCATCTTTTGATAGAGAAATTTTTTTTACAATTCCAATAGTTACATCTCTCATCTTTATTGGACTTTGATTTTCGATTAATCCAGCATTTGATTTAAATCTAATCGTAATTTTAGAGCCAATCTGTATATAATATTGATAGGCTAACCATAAAGCAATAATTAGAGCAATAAATGGGACAAGCCAAATACTAGTTAATATCCTAATACCTCTTGATTCTTTAACTTTAGGTGCATTATATTTTTTCATCTTCAATATCCCTCCTTTATTAATCTTATATCAAATGATTTAGCTGATAACATAGTAAAAAAGACCATAAGAGCGAAAGCCGTAGCTCCATTACCTGGAATTATTTCTACTATTGAGAAGTGAATAAGAACAGATAATATAGCTACTACAAATACATCTACCATTGACCATGAACCAATAACTTCTGTAATGTAAAATAGTTTATGTCTGTCTATTTTTGATGATTTTAGACTAAATTTTGTAGAGATTAAAAGATATATAATAAATATAAATTTAAGTATCGGAACAAATACTGAAGCAAATAAAATAATAAGTGCAATAGGATAAGAACCAGCTTCCCAAAGGTGCATAATTCCACCTAATATTGTACTCTCATGTACTATTCCAAATTTCTTAGTTACTAGAATAGGATAGAGATTTGCAGGAATATATAATATTATTGCAGTTATTAGAAAAGCTACTGTTTTATGAAAACTTATACTCTTATAATCATGTATCTTTTCTCTACATCTTCTACATACTATCTCTCCACCCGTATCAATATTGGTAGCTTCACATATAGGACATCTTATTAGATTATTTTTTACTATTTGATTTTCTGTATATATTCTCATACTCCTCCCATATATCACTAAATGATATTCTCTTTAGGGTAAAAATGTCTAATAGTATAACTAAAATTAGTGCAATGAATGCTACATTAAACTCTAATTGTGCATAACTAAACAGTTTAACCATAGCTACAAGTATAGAGAGTAGAAAAATATCTATCATACTCCAGTGAGATACTTTTGCTATTAATATAAGTAACCTTTTTACTAAATATTTGGATTTTTTGAGTTTCATTAATATTAGAGCTAATATGAGTGATAAGAGTATTACAATAGGAAATATAAATATAAAAAATATAAGTATAACTCCAACTATATAGTAATGATTGTGAAATATAGTATAGAATATTGAACTAAAGTCAAGACCTCTATATATACCATTTATATTTATCTTAATAATTGTAAAACTAAATGCTATTATTAAGGCAATAAACTCAACTAAACTTAATGCCAATAGTCTATCTATAAAATTTTGATGATGTCTATATAGTAGTGTATTACATCTCTGACATAGTGCTTTTGTACCATGATGTAGTTTTATTTTTCTATGTAGTGTATGACATTTTTTACAGATAATAAAACTATCTAATTCGCTATTTTCCATTAATAATTATTATACTAACATAACCTAAAAATACTCTTCTATATTTAGATAAAAAAGAATATAATTAGAAAAAAGGATATATCATGAAAAAGATAAAAAATATATTAGCAGTAATTGATGACTCAAAAACAAATCAAGATATTTTAAAAAGAGCAATTAGTTGTGCTAAAACTTTTAATGCAGAAAAAATTATTATTCTATATACTATTCATATACCATTTTTTGACCTACCATTCTATAAAAAAGATGTACCTATTGATAAAGAGAGAGTTAAAAAGAGTATAGATAAAATATTTAATGAGCTGAATAGTACTAATATATCTCACTATACAGTAGTATATTTTGGAGATAAGACAGATAGAGCTATAGTTGAGGCAAAAAAAGATGGTATTGATATTATTGTAACAGGTGACCATATTGAGTATGAAAAAGTTATTAGAGAATCTCAAAAATCACTATTAGTTGTAAAAAATAGCTATAGAGAGTATAGAGATATATTAATACCTACAGACTTAACTCTAAAATCAAAAGAGAGTATAGAGTTTATTAAAAGATATTTTAGTAACTCTAAACTTAGTTTAGTACATGGATATGAAAGTATTGCTGTTGCTATGAGTATGTATGATATAGGATATATGGATATGGTGGATTATCAAGAGGAAAATAGAGAGATAGCAAAAAGACTTTTAGAAGATTTCTCAAAAGAGGTTGGAATAGATGGTGAACTTACAGATGCCTCATTCTCTCTACCTTATGGAATTTTAGACTATATTAAAGATAAAAAACCCGATTTAGTTGTAGTGGCTTCCCATAGTAAAGAGGAGAGTTTTTTTGTTGGTTCAACATCTAGTTATTTGGCAAAAGAGTCACCTTGTGATATTTTTATATATAATTAGTTTGATAATTTTGATACATTTTAAAATATATAATTAAAAGGAGTAACCCATGCAAACCATAACCCTACCTCAAATAGAGATAGATAACTCTATTTTACTCTCTCTAAAAAACTCTGCTGATGAGTTAGCCTATAAGATGAAGCTCTATACGGCTATTGTTCTCTACCAAAAACGACAACTATCTCTTGGAAAATCTGCTCAACTTTTGGGTATGGATAGATTGGGTTTTATAGAGGTATTGAAAAATGAGGGGATAGCTATTTTTGATTATAATGACCAAGAGATGAGTGAAGTTTTTGATGGTGTTGAAGAGTTAACAGGAATGTTAAAGTGATAGTCGTCTCTAATGCTATGCCTATTATTACATTGGCTTGTGTCAATCAAGTAGATATACTCAAACACTTTTTTGATAAAGTTTATATTCCACAAGCTGTTTATGATGAGATTAAATCTAAAATAGCTTATGGACACAAAGAGATTGATGATGATTTTTTTGAAGTTAGAAATATTAAAGATGAGTTTGCACAAAATATTTTGCTAAATGATTTAGATTTAGGAGAGGCTCAAACCATTGTATTAGCCAAAGAGATGGATGCTGATATTGTTCTAATAGATGAAACGATTGGCTATAGTCTGGCTAAATCTCAACAGCTTAATGTTCAGAGAACTTTGTCATTTTTGATAGCTTCTAAGAAAAAAGGGTATATTGATGAGGTTAAACCTCTGCTTGATGAGATGATAGAAAAAGGGCGATGGATTAGTGGTAAAGTTTATCGTGATGTTTTGGGATTTTGTGGGGAGCTGTAGGAGAAAATGAATAATTATGACTTTTCAATACTAAGTAATAACATAAAAAATATATTTGAAGAATTTAATAATGAAGAGAATAAACAATATATGAATTTAATGTGTAACAGGTCTGATAATTTACCGTCAGATATTATTACTGATAAATTTATAAAAAAAAATAATATTATAATTAAAGAGCTAATACCAGAAATGCAAAGTTTATTAGATAATAAGTCTTTTCAAAATTGGATAATTCAACTAGAAAAAGATAAAACAAAAGAAGAATTAAATTTTAAAAAAATTTTACTAAATTGTGAGGAAATTTTTAATGCTATTTCAGATATTTATCAAAATGATTTAGAATTTTATCGGAACTACTATAAATATTTATGTATTATTAAAATTTTATTTGAAGAATATAAGAGATATAAAGCCTCTAAAGATAGATTTAATATACCGATAAATAATGCATTAGAAAAAGTATATAAAGAAAATAATATTGATTTGAATGATGTTGATAAACAATACAATAAATACAAATTGTTAACAATTGATAATAATTTTGAAATATCAATTAGTAATAGACCTAAAGTATATGATAAAAGAATAGGTATATATTTATTAATAAATGAAATTGGAGGAGTTTTTTTACAATCTCTAAAAAAATTACAAGAAAAAGGCTATATTTCCTCTTTAGCACTTCGTCCTGAATATAATAATGTTTCCAAAGATTTAAAAAAAGATAAAATTCTTTTAATGGAAGAAGTCGAACGAGGTAAAATATTTTCATTTGAAAATTTAGGAAATACAACTATTACAAAACTATATTCTACTAATAAATATGATAATAAATTATGGATTATTATTGATGAAAAGGATATTACTTTTGAGGAATTTTTAGAAGATTTTTATGTACATGATAATTCTATTGTCACACAAGTTATACACCTACAATATAAAAAAGAAAACAACCACTATATTATAGAACATATTGACCATGAGTATATTTTTTATACAGAAGATGAATATCTAAAAAGAGAAAGTAATCCAATGCAAAGAGGAAAAGCAAAAACAAGAGTTAAAACCTTTAAGATTGATAATTCAAAAATACCGTTTATTTTAGATGATGGTAGTTTTTTTCTATATAAGGTTTTAGATACTTATTTTGTTAACAAAGATTTAATAAAAGAATACTTTGAAAATGTACTTAAAAAATAAAAATTTAAAAATACAACCTCTAAAATTCACAGACTTCTGCTCAGGAATAGGAGGAGGAAGAATCGGCTTAGAAAACTTAGGTGTGACCTGCTTAGGTTTTAGCGAAATAGACAAAGACGCAGAGCTAACCTACCGAGAGTTTTTCGGAAAAGATGAGGTAAACTATGGCGACCTAATGCAGATAAATCCTAATGATTTACCAAATTTTGATTTTATGATAGCTGGTTTTCCTTGTCAAACTTTTTCGATTATTGGTACTCGTTGTGGGCTAGATAATGAAGAGAGAGGGCAGATTATCTATGGTTTAGTCAAGATACTGAAAGCCAAAGATGTTAAATATTTTATCTTGGAAAATGTCAAAGGGTTAATAAACCATGACAAAGGCAATACTCTAAAAGTAGTTTTAAACTTGTTAGATGATGCAGGGTATAGAGTCTATCATAAAGTTTTAAATAGTTTAGATTTTGGTGTGCCACAGATGAGAGAGCGAATCTATTTTGTGGGTGTAAAAAAAGAGTTGGTAGATGATGATTTCAGTTATGAGTTTCCTGTAAAATATAGTGGTGCTACTCAATCTTTGGAAGAGTGCTTAATTGACAGTGATGAAAAAATGATATTTGATGACTCTTTACCTGCTTATCAAACCTTTTTAAAATATTTGGATAACAAGTATAATAAGGGTAAATATAACATAGATGAACTTTTGTCTAAGGAGTATAGAGTTTTAGATACACGGCAATCTGATTTGAGAATTTATGAGGGGAAAATACCAACATTGCGTAGAGGACGACATGGGATATTGTATGTTCGAGATGGAAAATTTAGAAAACTATCGGGTTATGAGGCTCTACTTTTACAAAAGTTTCCTAAAGAGTATGCCAAGAGAGTAAAAGATAAAGTGTCTAATCAAAAGCTTTTACAACAAGCAGGTAATGCAATGACTATAAGTGTTATAGAGGAGATTGCTAAGAATTTAATGGAAGCTATAGGAGAGCAGAATATGACAGAAAAAGAGATATTGATAAATAGAGGTTCAGCAACGGCTAAGAGTGGATTTAGAAATGAGACATTTGTAGTTGAAGAGTTTAATCGTTGGAAAGCGAGTGAGTTATCTCAATCATGGTTAAAAGCGATGAATTATAATTTAGATGAGATAGAGAGTGTAAAAGCTACAAAGGTAAAAGGCTCATATAAGGCAGATGTTCAAGTAACAATAAATATTGAGATTAAATTAACACATTTGACCGATATTCAAAATCTTCAAGTAAAGCTTGTATCTAATCCAAAAGGGTTTAATCAAATAGATAAACGATGGCTTAAAAATTATAATGAGCTTTGGGATATACCAAGTGATGTTTATGAACTGTTGCAGTATTTTACAAGAGAGAAGAAGCCAAAAATTGACAATCCAAAAGATAAAAGACGAATGTTTGCTAATGAGTTTACAGAAGAGGAACAGCAACTACTTTTGAACTTTTTTAATGATAATAAGACGCTAATTGTCAATGATATTTTAAAAGGAAGAGGAAAACTTTCGGCTGAATGGATGTTGTTGGTTATCTTGAAATTAAAAAATAGAGAGAATATTCAATGGGCGTTAGAGCCTATTAATAAAGTTTTAAATCATTTTGGAAATGGTGAGGTTAAAATTACACCTAGAGGTAGTTTTAAAATTGG
>JALWDJ010000092.1 GCA_027014605.1 Campylobacteraceae bacterium | reverse complement strand
GTGCATCAACTAATAGAAGTACACCATCAACCATCTTTAGTACTCGCTCAACCTCTCCACCAAAATCGGCATGACCTGGAGTATCTATAATATTAATTTTATGGTCTCCATATACAATTGCTGTATTTTTAGAAAGAATAGTAATACCCCTCTCCTTTTCAATAGCATCACTATCCATTGCTCTCTCTTCTACCTGCTGATGTTCAGCGAATGTTCCACTCTGTTGAAGTAACTCATCAACTAGAGTTGTTTTACCGTGGTCAACATGGGCAATTACGGCAATATTTTTGATTTTTTGCATAAAACAATTTCCTATAAATAAATTAAACGAATTATATCATATAAAATTTTGGTTATAATTAGCTAAGAATTAAAGATTTTGGAGAAAAAATGGAAGTTACCCTTATGCACTATACACCCTTAGATGTCTGTAGTCATGCAATTAGAACATGTTGGAATAGCTTTGATAAGAGTGATAATGGTGGAGAAAAGGATAAGGCACTTATAGATAGGGTAGGAAACAAATATAAACATAGTTCCACTTTGGAGCATTTATCATTTTCGTTTTATATACAAGGGGTATCAAGAGCGTTACTTCAAGAGTTAGCAAGACATAGAATATCTAGTTTTAGTGTTAAATCAACTCGTTATACGCTTAAAGAACTAAAAAATATAGAGCCTTTTAGAGAAGATGATTATAATAGAGCAGAGAGATTTATTGTCTTAACTGGTAATAAAGAGGTGGATAGTGCATCTATAAAAGCTCTTAATAATCTTCAAGCTATTTTAAAATCAGGTGTATCTAATGATATTGCAAAATATGCTCTTCCCGAGAGCTATAAGACAGAGCTAACTTGGACAATAAATGCTAGAAGCCTTCAAAATTTTCTACAGTTAAGAACTTCTAAAAGTGCTTTATGGGAGATTAGAGATTTAGCAAATATGATTTATAATAGGCTACCTAAAGAGCATCAATATTTATTTAAGGATTGTATTAACAGTGTTTCTTAATTAAAGAAGATATTCAACAAAATCTATTATTATTTACAACTATATTAAAAATAACTTATGATAAAATCATATAGTACTTAAATAAGTATGAAACATATAAAAAGGAAACCCTATGTCTATTGTAAATATGAAAAGTGTTATATCAGCTTCAATAGTAAGTTCTCTTCTCTTATTTGTTGGGTGTGGTTCATCATCTAATAATAGTAAGAGTTCAGACCAACCATTAGCAGATAATTATGAAAAGTTTCAATCAAGAATTATTAGTGCCAATACACTAAGTAGATATATTCAAGATTGGTCAGCAAATAAGCCAAAAGGGGTAACTGGGCGTTTAGTTATTCTTCAGGCAGGTGCAACAAGCAGTGGGAAATTTTTAAAATCCAATGGAGTTGATGTTGTTACCTATCAAATTCCAGCAGGGGGAGCATGTGACCCATCATATATGAGACATGATGGTGTAGCAAATATTCCAGGTGCAATGGTTGATGGAGCAAGAGTTGATGGAATGATTAATACTTTTCATCTTGACCCCGAAAAAGATTTTATTGTTTTTGCTGTAGGAGTAGGTTCATTAACGGTTCGTGATGTTATTCGTTCTGCTTGGGCTTTAAACTATTGGGGTTGGAGTCATGATAGATTAGCACTATTAAATGGTTCTATAGACTATGATTTTTCTGTATCTAGTGGCTTAAATGATTATTTAGTAGATACTCCCTCAACGCCACCCACAACACCATCAACATTTAGTATGAAATCATTAAAAACCGATAGAACTAATCTACATATTTATATAGATGATATGATGAGAATTGCTAGTCTTGATGACAAAAAAGGTTATTTTATTGCTGACGCAAGAGGAACTGCAGAGTATAGTGGAGCGAAAAAATCAAAAGCAATAGATAAAAATTGTGGAGTAAATCATGATAAACAGTGTTACAGTCCATATCAAGGTCATATTCGTGATGCTATAGATTTTCCATATACAGATTTATTAGTTTTAGATGACCAAAGAGAAGATGTTAATGGAGATGGAAATATTACAGCAGATGATGCCTCATTTAAATTCAAATCACCAATTGATTTAGAAACACTATATGCTCAAAAAGGCTATAATAAAGGGGATAAAATTATAACCTATTGTCGTACAGGACGAAAAGCAACACTTATTGCCTTTACCTCTGATTTAGTATTAAACTATGATGTCTCAATGTATGATGGTTCATGGATACAGTGGGGAGAGATGGCAAATAGAGAAGATGTTAATGGAACAACTATCTTATCAGCAGGTAATAAATGGATTACAGATGACCCAAAATACTCTGTTAATTTAGGATATACTAATCCAATTGATACTCAATCGGCTTTACCTTACGATATTAAACCAAATGCAACAACTGCTCAATTAGTCAAGGTTGAAGACCAAGCATATCTTAAATAGCTTTTAATTAAAGAGAGTTTAGGGTAAAATCTTAAAAAAAATTAGGATTTTCCTTTGTTCAAAACTCTCTTTAAATATCTCATATTATTAATATCTCTACTCATATCTCTTCTTATCTTTCTATTTGCTACATCTATGGGAGATAAAATCATTAAAGATTTTTTAAGTGACTATCTAACTAATAAGACACACAATAATATAGTAGTTAAAAATATAGATTTTAGTGGTTATCCAAATATTAAAACTCTATTAAGAGTAAATAGAAGAGCAGATGTAGAGTTAAATGGAAAGATAGATAAAAAAAGATTTGATATAAAATATCATATAGTAGGAGATAGTTTTAAATTTAATAATATCTATATGCCATACTATTTAGATATTAATGGAACAGCAAAAGGCTCTCTTAAAAATAGCTATATTAAAGGAGTAGGGAAAATTTTTGATGGTAATAGTAGATATAGCTTTAATATTGAGCATAAAAGAGTAGAAAATTTAAAACTAGAACTTAAAAATGCGAATAGTGCTAAGATATTTAAATATTTTCATAAAAAGCCAATACTCTATGGAGATGCCAATATTACTGCTAATTTTAAATATATAGATAGATATAATCAGGTAGGAGAGGTTAGATATATAGTATTAGATGGACTATTTAAAGGTGAAAAGATAAACTTAGATAGTAATATATCTATAGATAATTTAGAATATAAATTTGATGCTAAAGTTAATAATAGTTTAGGTGAGCTAAATATTACTAATGGATACTACCATAGAGCAAAAGATATTGGAACTATAAACTATAATATAGATATTAAAGAGTTAAGTAGTCTGCAAAAATATACAAAACAGAGATATAGAGGAGCTTTTAATGCTATTGGATTAGTTACATATAGTAACAAAAAAGCAGTTATTAAAGGGATAACTCATAGCTTTAGTGGAGATATAGATTTTATCTATAGAGATAAAAATTTAGATTTAAAACTATCTAAAGTATCACTTATTAAGCTACTTAGAGAGTTTAACTATCCCACTATTTTAGAAGCAGATATATTTGGAACAATAAGTTATGATAGAGTTAGAAAAATTTTAGTTTTAAATACAAAATTAAAAAGAGCTAGATTTACTCGTACAAAAATGACAGATATAATATTTAATACAACAGGTATTGATATTAGAAAAGAGATATTTAATAGTAGTAGCTTTAATGGATATTATGAAAATAATATCCTTAGTGCAGACTTAATAATTAAAAATAAAAAAAGTTATATTTTTCTAAAAAAGATTAAGATGAATTCAAAGACAAATCATATAAACTCAAATTTCTCTCTAAAAATAGAAGAGCAAGAGCTAGAGGGAAAAATATTTGGAACTCTTAAAAATCCTAAAGTAGATGTAGATATGAGTAAACTTATAAAGTATCAAATGACAAAACAAATAAACTCTTTTATGGGTAACGATAGTGTAAAAAAGATTAAAAAAGATATAAGTAGAGTTAATGTTAAGAGTATTAAAGAGAAGATAAAAGATATTGATATTAAAGATGTAAAAAAGAGATTAAAAGATGTAGATATAGATAAAGTCAAAAATGATACAAAAAAATTTCTTAAAGGCTTTTTTTAGAAAACTTGATATAATCCATTTTTATCAAAACAAGGATTATAATGAGATTTATTATAGATAACAAAGAGAGATGGATTACAGGAGTTATTTTACTTGGAGTTGTTATAACTGTTGGAGTTATTGATAACTATACTCTTATGTGGGCTTTTTTAGGAATATTCTATATTATAGGATTTAATGAGGCTATGAGCCTATATAAGATAGATAGGAAAGCCCCCTACTATTACGCTTCTATTTTATGGATAGTAGCATATTTTTATCCAAATCCTGATGACCTATTTTTTATTATAGCAATCTTTTTAGGTGCAAAACTAGCATATACAAAAGAGCATATTAAAAGAAAACTTATACTTCCATTTCTATATCCTGTGAGTGGTTTTCTCTTTATGTTAATGCTATATAGAGAGTATGGAATGGAGTGGATGTTTTGGTTACTTACTATTGTGGCTATGAGTGATGTTGGGGCTTTTTTTGTAGGTAAGAGTATTGGAAAGAGACAATTTTCACCAACCTCTCCAAATAAGACACTAGAGGGGGTAATTGGTGGAGTCTTTTTTGCAACTATATTTGGCTCATATATAGCTTATAGTTTAGATTTAGTATCTCTATGGGTAGCTATTGTTGTATCGTTTATAACCTCTATAGCATCAATATTTGGTGATTTATTTGAGAGCTATCTTAAAAGAGAGGCAGGAGTAAAGGATAGTGGAACTCTGCTCCCAGGGCATGGTGGAGTTTTAGATAGAGTTGATGGGTATCTATTTGGTTCTATTATTATGCTTATTACTTTAAGGAGTATATAGTGAAATCAGTTGTAATTTTAGGCTCAACAGGTTCTATTGGAGTTAATAGCTTAATTATTGCTAAGAGATATGGCTTTATAGTAGAGGCTTTAGTAGCAGGTAGCAATATAGAACTTCTAAATAGACAGATAGAGGAGTTTAATCCTAAATTTGTATATATTAGTAATCCAAAAGATAGATATAGAGTAAATCATAACTATATATTCTCTGGAGAATATGGAGTTGTAGAGTTATTAGAGCATACTAAGAGTGAATTAATAGTAAATGCTTTAGTTGGATATATTGGATTAGCTCCAACCCTAAAAGCAATAAAGCTAGGTAGAAGAGTAGCCTTAGCCAATAAAGAGTCTCTAGTAGTAGCTGGTGAATTTATAGATATGAGTAAAATTATACCAATTGATAGTGAACATTTTGGATTATGGTATCTAATGAGTGGTAGAAAAGTATCTAAACTCTATATTACAGCTTCAGGTGGAGCTTTTCGAGATTGGAGTATAGATGATATGAAAAATGCTACATTTAAAGATGCTCTAAAACACCCAAACTGGTCAATGGGAAATAAAATAACAATAGATAGTGCTACTATGACAAATAAACTATTTGAGTTACTTGAAGCAAAATGGCTATTTAATACAATAGATATAGAGGCATATATAGAGAAAAAATCAATTATACACGCTTTAGTTGAGTTTGTAGATGGCTCAACAACTGCCCACTTTGCAGGGGTTGATATGAAACTTCCAATCGCTTTTGCTATTAATGGTGAGGTTAAAGATGAGATTTTAAAACCTGTTAATCTATTAGAGATTGGAGCATTAGAGTTTAAAGAGATAAAAAAAGATAGATACCCCATATGGGAGATAAAAGAACATCTTTTAAGAAATCCTCACTTAGGAGTAGTTGTTAATGCTAGTAATGAAGAGGCTATTAAAAAATTTGAAAATGGAAGATGTACCTTTTTTGAGATGAGTAAGATAGTACTCAAAAGCTATAAAAAATTTGAAAATATTAAAGCTACTAATATTACTGATATTATATCTATAGATAAGGAAGTTAGAAATTATATTAATTTCTCAAAAATATAAAAACACAAAATAATATTTTTTATTAGTTTATATTAATATTTGTTATGGTATAATAATAATATTAAAAAACAAATAGGGAATATTATTATGAAGATAATTGAGATAACAGGCGTTGCTGGAGCTGGTAAGAGCCATATATTAAAAACCTTATTAAAGGATAAACAGACTATATCTGATGAGGAGATTATAAAGAGATACCATATAAGAGAGATATATCTAATATATCTTTTTTTTAAATCTAAAAATGCTTTTGATATTTTAAAGATACTATTAAAAATATCAAAAGAGCTTAATATGTCTCTTTATGATAAATTTAATTTTATACGAAATAGTATTAAAAAAATTGGTAAAAATAAATATTTTGCAAGTATTAGCTTTATAGATGATAGAGTTGTTTTTGTAGATGAGGGTATATCTCATATATATCAAAATATTGTAACAACAAAAGTACAAAATAATCTAAAAATCCTGATTTTATTAAATGAGTTTATCTCACTTATTGATAAACCTGATGAGGTTATTATTGTTGATGCACCTACTAAGACTATTATTAATAGATTAAAAAGAAGAGGACATAAACGATTAAGAGATAGTGATGATATAGAACTTTTTGTAAAAAATTCTAAGAAAAATTTATCTATTATAGAGAAGAAATTTAATAAAACTAAAACTATTTTTAATGAAGATAGAGAGGATATATAACATGTATAAGTTATCAAAAAATTTAATAGATAAATTAGCTAAAGAAAATATTAGATACTGTCATTGGAAGAGTAATTATCTATTAGATGATGCCTTAGATGGTTATGATGATTTAGATTTATTGGTTAGTAGAGATGATATATCTAAGTTTGAAATAATTCTTTTAAAATTAAATTTTAAAGAGGCTATAAATACTCATATCTCTTTTAATGGAGTAAAACACTTCTATGGATATGATAGAGATAGTGGAGAGATACTACATCTACATATATACTATGTCATAAAGACAGGTGCTAGTTGGACAAAATCTATACATTTTGATTTTGAAGAGTATATATTAGATAATCTAACTTTACATAAAAGTGGTATGCTAATACCTAAAAAATATATTGAACTTGTTATATTTATCTTTAGAGTCATGGTTAAATACTCTAAGATAAATGAGTTTATATTAGCACAAAAAGAGCATAAGAGAACTCTAAATGAGATTATATATCTACAAAATGGTACAAATAAAGATGAGTTAAGAGAGTTTTTAGATAAATTTTTTCCAAACATTAAAGAAGAGGAGTTTTATAGTTATATTGAGATTATTAGAGTAGGTTCAAATATAGAGAAATATTTTACAGGAAAGAGAGTAGTAACAAGATTGAAAAACTATAGATATATAAGTTCATTTAAAGAGAGTTATAAAAATATATCTCAACTACTATATCGTATATCTAATAGACTATTTTTTAAGAGAAAAAAGAGACTCTCTACAGGAGTAATAATAGCAATTACAGGTTTAGATGCAACAGGAAAGAGTACTGTTACTAATGATTTAAAAAAATGGCTTGGTAAAAACTTTACAACTCATCTAACACACTTTGGAAAACCATCCTCATCTATATTAACATACCCTTTTAATCTTTTAATAAAGATTTTAAAGAGAAATTCATCAAACAGTAGCAGTATGAAATCTAGTATTCAGAAAAATGGAGCAAAATCACTACCATATATCATAAGACAGCTTATCTTAGCCTATGATAGATATAGAGTTGCTAAAAGATATTGGGATATGGCATCTGCTGGAGATATTGTTATATTTGATAGATATAAATCTGAAAATTGTGGTGTTATGGACAGCCATAGATTAGATACTAAATACTATAGTGGATTAAAATTAAGATTGATAGAGTTAGAAAATAACCTATATAAAAAAATACCAAAACCAAATATTATATTTTATTTAACTGTTCCTTTAGATATTGCTGTAGAGAGAAATGAAAAAAGAATAAAAGAGGGTAAAGAGAGTAGAGAGTTTATTAAAATTAGACATAAACTAAATCAAAATTTAATATATAATGCAGACCATATCTATACTATAGATACTAATAAACCATATCAAGATGAAATTAAAGAAATAAAATCTAAAATATGGAGGATATTATGAGAAATCTAATTTTTTTAGGAGGAGAAGATGTAAGTGCTAGAATAGAGATTTCAAAAAAATTTATGGATTTAGGCTATAATATAAATATTATTGGAACAGAAAAAGAGGATAAATTTATTAAAAATAATATAAATTATAAAAAATATGACTTTAGTAGAGAGTTTACTATTGTTAATGATTTACTTTCAATTAAAAAATTAAGAGATATATTAAAAGAACAACCACCAAATAGTATTGTTCATGCTTTTGATACAAAACCTACTCTCTTTTTGCCTCTTGCTTCGTTAGGACTAAAGAATAATATTAAAATAAGTCGTACCATTACAGGAATGGGGCGTATATTTACAGAAGATAGTCTAAAAAATAGATTATTAAAGAGAGTCTATAATCAACTCCAAAAGAGTATTAAATCAAAAGTTGATTTTACAATATTTCAAAATTATGATGATGCTAAATATTTTATAAAAAATAGTTTAACTAAAAAAAATAGAGCAACTATTATAAAAAGTAGTGGAATCAATTTAGAAAAATTTACTTCAGATATAGATATAAATAAAATAAGTAAATTAAAAAAGGAGTTAAAACTTAAAGAGCATCAAAAAACATTTATATTAATTAGTAGAATGGTAAAACAGAAAGGGATTTTAACCTATCTAAAATCTGCAAAAATATGTTATCAAGAAGGATATAGATATAATTTTTTACTAATAGGACAACTCGATACAGATAACTCTATTACTCTAAATGATATAGAAAAATATAATAAATATGTAAAATATTTGGGAAGACGGGATGATATAAAAGAGCTACTTAGTCTATCAGATATATTTGTATTACCTACATATTATAGAGAGGGAGTCCCTAGAGTTTTACTAGAAGCATCAGCCCTTGGTTTAGCACTAATTGCTACTGACATGCCGGGGTGTAGAGATGTAGTTATTGATGATTATAATGGTAAACTAATAAAGATAAAAGATGAAAGAGATTTAGCTAGTAAAATGATATTTATGGCTGAAGATGAAGATAGACTAAATAGATATAAAAAAAATAGTATAAAAAAGGTAAAAGAGTTTGACCTAAATTTAGTAGTTAAAAACTATGATAAAGTATATAAAAGGATTGAAAATGTGGAAAGTACAACTATTTAAATTAAATTATGACGATAAAGAGAGTAGAGCTGTTAGAGATGTTATTGATAGTGGTTGGATAACCATGGGAGATAAAACAAAAGAATTTGAGAATAAGTTTTCAAATCTTTTAGGAGGGAAAAGTATATACTCTACAGCAGTATCTAGTGGAACTGCCTCTTTGCACATGGCACTTTTAGGTTTAGGTATTGGTAGTGGAGATGAGGTAATTATTCCAGCACTTACATTTGTAGCTAATATTAATGTAGTTAAAATTGTTGGAGCCACTCCTGTTTTAGCTGATTGTAGTAATTATAATAATTGGAATGTTTCAGCTGAGACTATTAAAGCTCAGATTACACCTAAAACTAAAGCTGTAATTGTAGTTCACTTTGCAGGATATCCTTGTGAAATGGATAAAATTGTAACACTATGTAAAAGAAGAGGACTATACTTAATAGAGGATGTAGCACATGCACCAGATGCAAAATATAAGGGCAAAGCTTGTGGAACATTTGGAGATTATGGTTGTTTTAGTTTCTTTACTAACAAAAACCTATCTGTTGGAGAGGGGGGAATGTTGATTACTAAAAATAAACAGTTGGCTATAAGAGCTAAGGAGTTTAGAAGTCATGGAATGAGTGCATTAACTCTCGATAGACATAGAGGAAGAGCAATATCTTATGATGTGTCTAATGTTGGATTAAATTATAGAATTGATGAGATGCGTTCTGCATTAGGTCTAGTTCAATTAGATAAATTAAGAGATGCAAATAGAAAAAGAGCCTATTTAGTAGATAGATATATTAAAAAATTATCACCTCTAAAAGATATATCAATTCCATTTCAAAACCTAAAAAATATAAAGCCTGTATATCATATATTTCCAATACTTCTATCTAATAGTATAGATAGAGTATGGCTTATTAATAGGTTAAAAGAGTTTGGTATTCAATCATCAATTCACTATCCGATATTTAAAGAGTTTAGTGCGTTTAAAGATTTAAATTTAAATTCTGCACCAATTGCTGAAGATATTGCAAAAAGAGAGTTAACTCTTCCTCTATATCCTACAATGAACTTTAGTGATATAGATTTTATCTGTGACTCATTATTTAAAATATTAAAAAGAGAGGTAGTTTAAAATGGATATATTAAAACTTATCGGACGAAAAGAGGAACTTTTTAGTAGAGATATTAATAGATATGAATATATTTTATCTTCTACTATTAAAAAATCATCTTTTTTAGTTTTAGGTGGAGCTGGAACAATTGGACAAGCTGTTACAAAAGAGATATTTAAAAGAGAGCCTAAGAAGTTACATGTAGTTGATATTAGTGAAAATAATCTAGTAGAGTTAGTTAGAGATATTAGAAGCTCTTTAGGGTATATTAAGGGTGAGTTTAAGACTTATGCTATTGATATTGGGAGTAGAGAGTATAATGTTTTTATTAATTCTGATGGAGAATATGATTATATCTTAAATTTATCTGCTCTAAAACATGTTAGAAGTGAGAAAGACCCATTTACATTAATGCGAATGGTTGAAGTTAATATTGAAAATACTATAAAGACTATAGAACAATCTATTTTAAATAGAGCTAAAAAGTATTTTTGTGTTTCAACAGATAAAGCTGCAAATCCTGTAAATATGATGGGTGCTAGTAAGAGAATTATGGAGATGTTTCTAATGCAAAAAAGTTTAGATATTCCAATATCTACTGCACGATTTGCAAATGTAGCATTCTCTGATGGCTCTCTTCTATATGGATTTAATAGGCGAATAGAGAAAAAACAACCTCTATCAGCTCCAAAAGATATAAAGAGATATTTTGTTACCCCTAAAGAGTCTGGAGAGTTGTGTCTAATGAGTGCTATTTTAGGAGAGAATAGAGATATTTTCTTCCCAAAACTAAGTGAAAAACTTCACCTAATTAGTTTTGCTGATATTGCAATTATATATTTAAAAGATTTGGGGTATGAGCCATATATATGCAATAGTGAAGATGAGGCTAGAGATTTAGTTAAGACTCTACCTAAAGAGGGGAAATATCCTTGCTACTTTTTCAATAGTGATACAACAGGAGAGAAAGATTTTGAAGAGTTCTATACAGAAAAAGAGATACTAGATATGAATAGATTTAAGAGTATTGGAGTTATTAAAAATGAACCAATTTTTGATAATAAAAAATTAAATTACTTTTTAACAGAGATAGAGAGTATAAAAAATAAGAATATATGGTCAAGAGATGAGATAGTTTCTCTATTTTTTAAGATAATTCCAGATTTTAGACATAAAGAGACTGGAAAATTTTTAGATAATAGGATGTAGTTATGTTACAGAGATTTTTTGATATAGTTTTTTCAACAATAGCAATAATTCTACTATCTCCACTACTAATTATTGTAATGATAATTTTAAAATTTACAGGAGAGGGAGAGATATTTTATGTTCAGCCAAGAGTTGGATATGATGGAAAGATATTTAATCTCTTAAAGTTTGCAACAATGCTAAAGAATAGTCCAAATATGGGTACTCAAACTGTTACAGTTAAAGATGACCCTAGAGTTTTACCTTTTGGAAAATTTTTAAGAAAAACAAAAATAAATGAGTTGCCTCAACTATTTAATATTTTAATGGGAGATATGAGCATTATTGGGCCTAGACCTCAAGCTAAGAGATGTTTTTTAGCATTTGACAAAAAGACTCAAGATACTATTACTAAAGTAAAACCAGGATTATCTGGAATTGGCTCTATTGTATTTAGAGATGAAGAGAGTATGTTAGATAATCATAAGAGTGATAGATTAGATTTTTATGATAAAATCATAGCCCCATATAAGGGCGAGTTGGAGAGTTGGTATATTAAACATAAAAATATATATACATATTTTTGGCTGATATTTATGACTATTTGGGTTGTATTAAAACCTGATAGTAAAATTTATCATAAATTTAAAGACCTCCCAAGAGTTAAAAATAGAGAATTAAAAAGATATATATAGATTTAAATGGAGTTATAGTTTAAACTTTCTATATTAAGTTTTTAACTATAATTTCTCTATGAGATATACACCTAAACAGATAGAAAAATATCAAAGACAAAAATATATAAACTCACTTGAAAAAGTGACTAAAAATCTATTTAAAATGTTTAGAAATAAAAATATTACTCAAAATCAGTTTTTAAAAAAGTTTGAAGAGTTAAAAAAAAATTTAGATGAACATACAAATATTACTCTAAACTCAGAGTATCATGAGAAGATAAAAAGCTATATAGATAGATTATATAGTGAGTGTCAAAAGAATTTTATATTAGATAATATAAGAGATATTAATATGACACATCTCAATAGACTACAAAAACTTAAAAATCAAACCTCATATAAAAAAGATAAACATAAACATAGAAGTAGAGATGAAGATTGGGGTTAAAATCATAATTTAATAGAATTTTGATAATATGAAGACAAATAAAAAATAGTAAGAAAGATTATAGTGAAAAAGATAGAAGATATTTTTAATTTTACAACAATAAGTGATGAGTGTGTTAAGTGTGGTAAATGTATTCCCGTATGTACTATTCACAATATAAATCAAGATGAGGTTACATCTCCGAGAGGATTTATTGAACTATTAGGACAATATCAGCAGGGAAATTTAGAGCTAGATAAGAGTGCAAAAAATATATTTGAAAGCTGTTTTTTATGTACTAATTGTGTTAGCGTCTGTCCAAATTCACTACCAACAGATATGGTAATAGAAGAGGTTAGAGCAGATATTGCAGATAAGTTTGGTATAGCATGGTTTAAAAAAGCTTTTTTTACACTACTTAGACATAGAAAACTTATGGATATTATGATGAAATTAGGCTACACCTTTAGAACTTGTGGATTTAAAGAGGATACAAAAAGGGGTGGAATTATCCCTAAATTTCCGATGCCAATTATTAAGAGTAATAGACTACTACCATCTCTTACTAAAATAAGCTTTTTAAATAAGTACCCTGAAAAGATAGATAATGGTGGAAAAAGAAGAGTTGCTATATTTATTGGCTGTTTAGCAAACTATAACTATACAACTATTGGAGATAGTCTAATAGAGATATGTAAGAGGCTGAATATTGATACCTTTATCCCTAAAAAGCAAATGTGCTGTTCAGCACCAGCCTATTTTACAGGAGACTTTTATACGGTTGAGAAGTTATCTAAACAGAATATTGAATATTTTGAGACTTTTATTGATAATGTAGAGGCTATTATTATACCAGAGGCTACATGTTCTGCTATGATAAAACATGATTGGGAGATATTTTTTAGAAATAGAGGTATGAAAGATTGGGCTAATAGAGCTAAAGAGTTAAATAAAAAAATTTTTATGGCAACAGAGTGGTTTGAAAAGTTTACTAATTTAAAAGAGATTTTAGCTAAAAAAGGTATTAAATTTGAAGATACAATAACATATCATGATGCTTGTCATGCTAAAAAGGTTCAAGGAGTATATCAAGAGCCAAGAGAACTATTGAGTCAAAACTATACTATAGTAGAGATGAGTGATAGTGATAGATGTTGTGGATTTGGTGGAGTTACAATGCAGAGTGAAAAGTACCACTTTGCAGAACTTGCAGGAGTACCAAAAGCTAAAATGATAGAGGAGACTAAAGCAAAAGTAGTAAGTGCTGAGTGTAGTGCTTGTAGGATGCAGATAAGTAACTCTCTACATCAATCTAGCGTTGATGTAGTATTTAAAAACCCTATTGAGTTAATTTCAGAAGCTCTAAAGAGTAAAAAATGAGAAGCATAATATATATACTATTATCTATATTCATTATTATGGGCTGTGAATATAAACCATCAGCTAATTTTACAAATAAGACATTAGGCAAAAGAGTTTATACAGATATTGATGTCTCTCTCTCCGACCCTCAAAACTCAGTTTTAATAAAAGATGCTATATATAAAGCACTATATAGCAGACTAAATACTACAGTAACAGACAAAAAAAGAGCAGATAGTATAATAAAAGTCAGATATAAATCTATTAAGTTTAAACCACTACAGTATGATATGCATGGATATGTAATATATTATCAAGCAGATACAACGCTAGATTTTATATATATAAAAAATAAAAAGATAATAAAAAAAACTATTACAGGTAGATACTCCTTTCCAATTAGACCAAGTGCAATTATATCTACTTCTTTGAGATTTGAAGCTATTAAAAATGGCTCAGATAGAGCCATAGAGCAATTCATTGCATATCTAAGTGGATTGGGATTAGATTAGATTTTATGTTTTTAAAAAATTAGGGTCAGATATAACTTCAAATGTTAAATTTGAGGCTCTCTTATTTAACTCCTCTTGTATTGTCTCTTTTATCTGTTCTGCTCTATTAATAGGTAATTCTGAACGGTCTATAACAAAAGTGTGATTACTCATATTAGCACCTACCTCTTTTGCATTTGATAATATATTAAATACATCATATTTATTACTTTCGGATATAAAGCACATATTAGCATTATCTAAAGCCTCTTTCAAATCTGCTGTGAAATCTATACTATTTTTTTTATTAATGTTATCTAATATCTTCTTTTCATATTGAGTATAATAACCTTTTTTAATATTATTAATATGGTCGTGGTCTTTACAAACATATATAACTTCATTACCCATCTCTGCTAAATTCTTACCACTAATTAGTTCATCTTTATCTATACCAATTACACTTATCTTCATCTTATCTCTCCTCTCATTATTATATTTAGTTAATACCACTTATTTAATATTTAAACCTCTTTTAGTTTATTATATCAATAAGTATTGATATAATTTTATAACATTTAAATAAAATCTTAACTTAATAATTATATTTTTATTTTAAAGTTATGTTAAGATAAAAATATAAATCTTATTTAAAGCCCATAAAATAGTGTTTTTAATTTTTTTTAAAAATTCTATATAGATGTTTTATTTCGTTAATATAAAAAATTAATTATTTTTCAAAAGATATATTAAAATTAAATATATTGAAAAATGTTTTTATGGTAAAATATAAAAAAACTTAATTAAATAACTTTATAAAATGGAGAAGAGATGAAGAGAAAAAAACTATTTATCATAATACTATTTATAATATTTATACTCATAATTATATGTCTTTTTATTAACAAAAAAGAGAATTTTAAAAAGATACCAACTCCAATTCCTATCCATAAATCGATAAAGAGAGAGGATATAATAATAAAAAGTATATCAGAGTTACAACAAGAGATAAATAGTTTTTTAAAAAAAGAACCTATTAATTTTTCACCTAATAGTACAGAGTTAAATAGTAGTTCTAAAAAGAGGATAGATAAGATAATATCTATATTAAAACAGATAGATAAAAATATAGCTATAGAGATAATATCATATAGTGATACAAATGGTACAAGAAGTTTTAACCACAAATTAACACAGAAACGCTCAAATGCCATAGCTGAATATATAAAAGGAAAATATGATATGAAATACATATATGCAATAGGTTATGGAAAGGAGTTTTCATTATCAAAAAATAGTAATAATAGAAAAAATACAAATATAGAAATTAATATAAAAAGGATAAAAAATGATTTTTAATCTCTCAAAAATAGAAGATATCTCAAAAAATATTATTAAATCATTAAAACGCTTTCCAATGGCATCTCTATCAGCTTTTATAGTTACTATTATAATTATAACTCTTATGGAGTTAAATCATAATCAACTAAATACACCTATAATAATTGGCTCTATTAAAGTGGCTTTTGTCACCTCTTTAGGAATTGTTCTCTTTCCTGCTCTTCGTCTATTTTCATCAAATATTATAATGGTTATTTTAGGAGTGGCTATATTAGCAGGGTACTACTATGTACTTCCACACTCCATAGATAATAATATTATTATCTTTAGGCATATTATTTTAATATTAGCTACATTTTTAATTCTCTTCTGGTCTCCTTTTGCCTTTATACGAATTAGTAATAAAAATATATGGGAGTGGACACAAAATCTTATATTGGCACTTAGTGCTAGTATATTCTTCTCTATACTGCTATATATGGGAGTATCTTTAGCACTATACGCCATAGAGAGACTATTTAATATAGATATAGAGAGTAAAAGATATGCTCAACTTGGAGTTGCTATTTTTGGGATTTATGGTATAAATCTATTTCTATCTCAAATTCCTAAATATATTCTATTACTTCAAGCAAGAACATATACAAAAGCTGAAGTTATTTTTACAAAATATATCTTAACCCCACTTACTATAGGATATTTTCTTATTGTATCTGCTTATAGTATAAAAATATTAATAACAGGGGAGTGGCCAAGTGGTATTGTATCTTGGATTTCAATTCTATTTTCAGTTATCGCGATTATAACATATCTATTTTGGACACCTCTATGGAGAGAAGAGAATATTAGATTTAAAAGAGCTATATGGGGTGCTGTATTTGCACAAACCATAATGTTAGCTATATCTATATGGTTAAGGGTACAAGAGTATGGGATAACAGAGAGTAGATACTTTATTGCTCTATTTGGTGCTTGGCTTATATTGATGTCAATCTATTTTATCTTTAGAAGAGAGGCTAGTTATAAGTGGCTATTTATTACTCTTACAATACTACTTATTGGTTCTCAATTTGGAAAATATAGTGCTATTAATGTTAGTAGAGATAATCAAGTTTTAAGATTAGAAAGCATGTTAAATGATTTTAATAGCTCAAAAATTACTAAAAAAAGAGCAGAAAATATATATAGTACAATAAGATACCTATTTATACACCATGGAATAGATAGTTTAAAATCTGTTACCCCTGATATTATTAAAAAATATAATGATACTAATAGTAGTAGTTATTTTCCTACTTTTGCTATAAAAGAGTTAGGGATAGAAGATATATTAAATCAAAATAGTAATGAAAGAGTAGTTATCCATATAAAAAAGATGAGAGATATTATAGATATTGAAGGTTATAACAAATTAATTAACTTTAAATATGACAAATATTGTACAAATAAGGGAAATCTATATCAAGAGTTGACTTTTAAAATAGAAAATAATAATTTAAATATTTTAAAAGATAAAGAAATAATTAAAAACATAGATATTAATAAGTTTATTAAAAAGTTAAAGATTAAAAAGGCATACAATATCATAGAAACAGAAAAAATGGAGTATTTAGATGAAAAATTAGGAATAAAAATTTTATTTAAATCTATTATTGTAGATAAAAATAAGATTATTAATCTACATGCCTATATTCTACTTAAATAACCTATTTAAATCAAAAAAATATTGGTTATTTTTTGTCAAATATAAGCCTAGAGTATCAATATCTATTTTGATTAAATTCCTGTATCACAACTCTTAATATCACCTGTCTCAAATCCTCTTTTAAACCAATGAACTCTTTGAGCTGAAGTTCCATGGGTAAATGAGTCTGGTACAACATAACCTTGTGCCTGTTTTTGTAAAGTATCATCACCAATAGATGAAGCCGCATTTAATGCCTCTTCTATATCTCCCTCTTCTAACATATGAAATCTTCTCTCAGCATGGTTTGCCCAAACCCCAGCATAACAATCAGCTTGAAGTTCAACTTTAACTTGCAGTTGATTTTCAGCCTTTTGTCCTCTTGCATGTTGTTTTAACATTTGTACTTTATCTAGCGTACCTTGTAGATTTTGAACATGATGTCCTATCTCATGAGCTAATACATAGGCTTCTGCAAAATCTCCTGAAGCGTGATATTTTTTAGCTAACTCATCAAAAAATCCTAAATCTAAATATACTCTATGGTCAGCAGGGCAATAAAATGGTCCCATCTGTGATGATGCATGTCCACAACCACTAGTAGTTGCACCTCTATATAGTACCATTATGGGTTTAGGATATTTTGCTCCATATTTTTTGAATATATCACTCCAAACAATCTCTGTATCTCTTAATACAGTTGCCATAAACCTAGCCTCTTTATCATCTAATTTTTTATTGATATGTGTGGGAGTCTTACTACCTGAGGAAATATTGGAGAGTGGATTAAAACCTCCAAAATATAGTACAGCACCAATACCAATAATAAGCCAACCAAATCTAGTACTAAGTAGAGGTCTAATAATTGGCCATAAAAACATTATTGAACCAAGTGATGGTGTACCACCTCCACCACTGCTACCACCACTAAATCCACCCTCTCTTCTATCTTCTATATTACTACTCTCTTCTCTATCTTCCCATCTCATAAATGCTCCTACTAAATTTTTTACTAAATTATATCACAAGTGAGATTTGACTATAATAGTATTTGAAAAGGAGTTTTAGTGTCATTAGCATTAGCAAGAAAGTATCGCCCAACTACTTTTAATGATTTAATAGGTCAAGAGAGTATATCTCAAACTCTAAGTTTAGCTTTAGATACTCATAGACTCTCTCATGCTTATCTATTTTCAGGTCTAAGAGGTAGTGGTAAAACATCAACAGCAAGGATTTTTGCAAAAGCACTTATCTGCCAAAAGGGAGAAAGTTCTAAACCTTGTGGAGTATGTTCTAACTGTAAAATGGCAGATGAGACACGACATATAGACATTATAGAGATGGATGGAGCTTCTAATAGAAAAATAGATGATATAAGAGAACTTATAGAACATACAAAATATAAACCTGCTGTTGCTAGATATAAAATATTTATTATAGATGAGGTTCACATGTTAACTAAGGAGGCATTTAATGCTCTATTAAAAACTCTTGAAGAGCCTCCTAGTTTTATTAAATTTATATTAGCGACTACAGATCCTCTAAAACTTCCTGCTACTATACTTAGTAGAACACAACATTTTAGATTTAAAAAAATTCCCACGAAAACATTAGAATTATATCTTGAGAAAATTTTAAATCTTGAAGGAATAGAGTATGAGAAAGAGGCAATAGCTATTATTGCAAGATTTGGAGCAGGAAGTGTTCGTGATGCGCTTACTCTACTTGACCAAGCCATTGTTTATTCTAAAAATTTTGTTGATGTTTTAACAGTTACGGATATGTTAGGAGTTATTGAACCATCTACTCTAAAAAATCTTATAAATAGCATTTTAGCTGGAGATGAGAGTTTTGTATTAGATTTTATATCAAAATCTGATGAGTATGAAGCAGAGATGGTTATTAATGAATTAATGATATATCTTAAAGATAGCTTATTAAAAGGTAGCATAGATAATTTAACACCATTAATTATAGATAAGTTTTTTACTATCTTATCTGAAGCTAAAACACTACTATCTATTGGAAGTGATGAAGAGTTTATACTATCTTTAACTCTATTTAAGATGATAAATGTTCTAAATAGAAACAATAATATAAGAAAAGATATATCTATAAAAAATACAATAACTAATCTAAATATACCATTAACAAAACCAACTCGACCTAAACCTAAAGAGATAAAAAAGGAAAAAAAAATAGATGTTAATAGAGAAAAATTTAAACAGGTTATAAAAAATATATATAATAGCAATGATAAACTAGGAGAGTGTTTTGAAAGAAACATTAAATATATATCATATGATAACAATATACTTACATGGAAATCAACAGCAACAGGAGAAGATAGAACTCTTTTAAAACTTAATTGGGGTAGAGTTAGAATGTATATTCAAGAGCTTTTTGGAGTTGATGTTAAGATTAAGAATGTAAATAAAACAGTAAATAAACCAAAAAAAGAAAAAAAGGTTGAAGAAGAAGATATTCCAATAAAAAACTCATCTATAACTTTAAATAATAAAGACAAGGAGTTAACCAAAGAGAAAGAAGATGAAAAAAAAATATTAAAACATCCTATGATAGCTAAAGTAAGTGAGCTATTTTCACCCAAAAAAATATTGATACTTAAAAAATAGCTATTCTAATATATAAAATAAAGGAAAAAGGGAATGGAAAAGATTGTATTTGAGTGTGAAACCATAACGCCTATGTTTATGTATGGGGCAAATCAGAATAAACCTGAGCTTCGTCCTGCTTCTATTAAAGGGTTAACTAACTTCTAAAATAAATCTAGTATTTTCTAATAATTTATGATATAATACTATCATATATTCAATAGGGAAATTTGCAAAATTAATCGGAAGAAGTATAGAGACACTAAGGTTATGGGATAAACAGGGAAAATTAATTCCTGCTTATCGTGGTAAAAGTGGATATAGAATGTATAGCGAAGAGCAGTTAAATGAAGTTCTTCAAATTGTTAAACCCAAAGAGAAAATTAATTTAGGATATATTCGAGTTTCAGCTAAACATCAACATAGTGACCTAGAGAGACAATATGAGATGATGGAAATGTTTCTAATGAAACAAGGCAAAGAGTTTAGAATAATATCAGATATTGGTAGTGGAATTAATTACAAAAGGAGAGGTTTAAAAGAGT
>JALWDJ010000091.1 GCA_027014605.1 Campylobacteraceae bacterium | reverse complement strand
AAAAAATGATACAATTAATTTCCTTAAAATCAGCTTAAATTAAAATCTATTTTTTACGAAATCCCTAAAAATAGGCATCTTAGAAAACTTAAATACAGCTTTAATGAGATGTTGTTCATCTCTGCTCATATTTGAGCATATTCTAAGTAATAAATGGCTCATATTCACTTGTCTCAACTATATTTCGTTTTATGCGATTGACCTCACGGCGTATTACTTGCCTCCATGTAAGTTTCTGCTCTCCTATAATTATCTGTTCAGTCATCTTTTTAATAATCTTTAACTCTATCTTTTTAACTCCTTCATTGGTAAATTTAATTCTTCCACTATCGGTTTTAAAATCTTTAGCTGTAATCTCATTTTTGTTAAGTAGTGTAAAGATAATATTGTCGCCAATAATCGGTTTAAAAATCTCAGCAATATCCAAATGCAAACTTAAAGACCTATAGTTAGGCTCATGCAAAAATCCAATGCGTGGGTCTAATTCAGTTTTATATATCTCACTTAGCACAATATTGTAAATTCGTGTATTGACATACGAAATAAGAGAGTTTAATTTGTCAGTTGGAGGTCTTTTAGTCCGTTTAACAAACTTAAATGAGCGTTGATTTTTAATAATCTTGTTCCACGCCTGATAGTAGTTTTTATTGAACGCTCCTTCTACAGCCATAATCTCATTAATGCTCTTTGTTTTTTCTAAACTCTGCATATAGCTCTCTGTCTCAAACTCCACATTGTACTTTTTACAGTTATTTGCACCGTTGAGTATCTGTCCTTTGGTAAACTGTTTGGCTAAATAGAGTCTGTGAACCTCATCATCAAAAGCTCTTAACTGTTGAAGTAGCACAAAACCACTCTTGTTTACAGAGTTTGATGTATTTGGAAAGAAGTTTCCTCTAAAACTCTGATATGCACTAAAGAAGTGAAGCACAATATTATGGTCTGCAATAAATGCCATAGTGTAAGAGTCTAAATCAACCTTAGCTAAGATATAAATCTCATCTATAGCTTTAATAGGTAGAGGTTTGGTGCTAATAACATTAAACTCTTCATCATAAGTATCAAATTTTAGATTATTTGCATCTCGTCTTAATCTTCCTGCTCTCATTAGAAAATGGGTTCTATCATTTTTCTGCACTATCTTCTCCTAATCTGTAAATATTCCATCATTCTTATCCACTCCCATTACTACCCGTTTTGTATAGCTTAGTCTTGTTGACTCATAGATAATAATAGAGTCCAAATCTTTATCTATTACCCTATTTAAGTGGGCTTTTAGTCGTTTTAAGTCACTCGGACTTATCTCTCCTTCAAATACTGAAAACTGCACTCTTGTAAGATACTTCTCTACCTCTTTTCGTATCTTGTAGCTGTTGTCTTTTTTGGCTCTTAGGCTTTTGTCGGCTATGTCATAAAATAGTATAATATACATTTTTAATCTCTTTTCAAATTATCATTATTTTTCATTAAATCTATTAATGCTTGAGTAGGTTCAGGAGGATTTTTAAGCATATCTATAATTTTTTGAAACATCTCATTTGATACAACAATCTCTTTTGGAATAATAAACTCTTTTGGTATATTTAATATCTCTTCACTCATAAAAACTCCTTAAATCTTTTAATAACAATAATCTCTATACCCACACCCCTTACAAAACTTTATCTCTTTAAAAGGTGGTGGTGCTGGTTGCTCTAAAAATTGGCTTACTTCATCTATAAGCTCCTCCATCATCTTCATATTGGCTTCACTCCCCTCTACAAAAATAATTGTTCTACCTGATATAACTTTTCCATTTATCTCTTTGAGCTTCAAAGAGGTTTTGAGTTGCCACATATAAAAAAGCAGTTGCATCTTTGCTCCCTCTGGGTTACTCATACTCTTTTTATGCTCTGTAACTAAGTAGTGTCCTCTCTGTTTACCTATCTTGTCAAATTGCAAATTAGAAAATGGAAACTCATCTAACTGCTCTTCATTAATATCGGCTAAAGCTTTACCCATTTGAATATTTTCGTCCCACTGGTCAGCATGGATTTTTCGACTAAAAAGCCATGCCTCTCTTTTGCAGGTTACATAGTAGTGGATTAGTGTTCCTGTTATTAAATCTTGATTAAAACTACTCAAAAGTCAAACCCCACATCACTAGCATCTAACTCATCTAAAGTATATTTTTTTATACCATAATCACTACTATACTCCTCTGCTCCTGATGAGAGATATATTATCTCATGGAGTGATTTAACCTTGTTAATAGGTGTTTTAAAACTATTAATCTCTTTTTTTGTAATATTTACACCGTGCTGTAACATCTTTTTTACCTCTGCTTGAATTAAATCTTTTTGTCTAAATTTATCTTTTTCCTCTCTTCTAATTCTAAATAGTTCCTGCTCTATCTCTCTTATAAATCCATCATAAGGCTCTATAATAATCAACTGCTTAAATGAACCATTATCCATAATGGATTCAATTTTGTTATGAATATTTAAAAACTCCAATTTTTTTATCTCCTCTTGAAGATAGAGACTCTCTAATTGATTTGATATTTTTTTAAAATAGAGTTGTGTTATCTCTAAGATATTAGACTCTTCAACCCTGCTATCTTTTAAAATTTCAAATATTGCTTGACTAATCTGCTGTAAATCCCCATAGATTAAATCTGAATATTCACAAATATCATCAAAAATATAGAGTGTTCCTTGCTCTTCTCCAAAGTGACGATTGACTCGTCCTGCTGTTTGGATAATAGAACTAATAGGGGCTACCTCTCTAAAACCTACTTCAAAATCTAAATCGACACCTGCCTCTATGGATTGTGTTGAGATTAGTAAAATCTTCTCTTGCTTCTGCTCTAATCGTTTAGATACTCTCTCAATAACTCTCTGTTTGTCATTATCTGTCATATATCCATTGAGACAATAAGTCTCAAACTCATCTTTAAATTTTAGATACAACTCTTGTGCCTTTTTGATAGTGTTTACAACACATAGAGTATGTTTAGTTTGAGCTTTCTGTCTAACTTTTGACATTAATGTCTCTTGTCCATCTTCTAAGGTAAGCCACTCTAACACATATCTATTTTGCTCTTTAAAATAATCTAAGTTTGAAATCTCTCTAAACTCTCCCTTTACTACAGGCATAGTAGCAGACATTAAGATAAAGAGTGTATTCATCTCTTTAGATATAAGCTCACAGAGTTTTATAAAATCTTCCCTAAAAATATAGGGTATAGATTGAGCCTCATCAATAATTACAACTGCATTGCGAAACTGATTAAATTTTAGATTGTCTCTATTTTGATTGCTAAAGAGTGCAAAAATTATCTGATAGAGTGTGGTTATATTTATCTCTCCACTAAACGAACTCATTAAAAATTTAACTTCCGAATATCTATCTTCTGGCACTGACTCATCTATCTCTGTCTTATGGTGAATTTTAAAAATATCAATATCGACTGCTTTAAAAATATCATTTACAATTATCTCTGTCTGGTCAATAATAGAGGTAAATGGCAAAGCAAAAATAACCTTTTCTCGTTTAAACTGCAAGGCAAATTCTAAAGCTGTAAGTGTTTTTCCATATCCTGTTGGAGCTGTCAGAGTAAATAGTTTGTAACTATTGTCAAAATGGCTTAAGACATATTTTCTAAAAGTATCTCGTTTTTTATGATAGGCAAAAGCATCGATATATTCTGTTAAAATCCTCTTATCAATAGATTTTTTATGCTCATTTTTAAGGCTAAATATCGCTTCAAACTTATCGGCATAGATTAAAGAGGCATAGAGCTTTTTAAAAGCTACAAAATCACTATAATCAAAACTATTTTTAAATTTAAAACCTCGAAGATACTTTCGATACTTTTTTATATCTAATTCTAATTTAGATATATCTCCTTTAATATTATCATATATCTCCAGACTATTGGCATATTGACAAACCTCATCAATATACTCTAACTCTTTGGAATTAGTAGCATATTTACCCAAATATCTATTGTCTTCAGTTAAAACAAAAAAGTTTTCTATATTAGAGTGGTGTGAAGCGATAGCAAAAAATCCAAAGAGTAAATCTATAGTCTTAAAATCACTATTTAATAAAAATAGATATGCAGAGAGCAGAGAGTGATTCTTATCTTTACCCTTTTTTGATGTATCACGAATATAAATTTGAAAATTATCTTTGAGCTTAGCTATATCGTGAAATTGTTTAACTGCCCTTTCAAGTTTAGTATCATTTTGATTAAACATATTTGTAATATGTAGAGTATAGAGTTTATTTGGGTGAGAGAAAAATTTATCAAACAAAATAGACCCTATCACTGTTAATTTGATAAATATTGTCTCTATTTTTAGAACGAATTGAGTTTTTAGAACCTATTTCAATAATAAACTCTTTAAAATCCTTAAAAATACGATACTCCTCTACATCACACGCCATATTGGCAGTAGTCAGCTCTGCACCATAGTTATCTATATCAAACTCAAAATCCTCTTTAAGTGTAAAGGTGTTAATTTCACTCATTTCATCTTCTATTTTTCCAATATGCTCTATCTCTATCCACTCAAAATCAGCCAAACAGAAATTTATACCCAAATATGGGGTAAATGCTGTCTTATGCTCCTTTAGATACTCTACAATTCTATCTCTATACTCTTGACTCAATCGAGATAAATCCACAAAAACAGTATAAGAGGGAGAGCAGATTAACTCCCTATAAAACTGTTTCTTCTCACTAGAGTTTTGGTAGCCATCTTTTATGTGCATATTGGAAGAGAGGGCAAACTTAATGCCATTAAATACAAAACTCTTTTTTACAATAGCTCTATCTATCTTGATACTATACCTAATATCTCTAAGTCTATAATGCTTCTCTTCACCAATCAAAGCACCCAAAAAACCCATAATAGCTGTTTTGGGTGGGATAGGATAGCTCAAACTAGAATAGATAGTAGCAGGGTGAGAGAAGTGTGCATAATCTCCTGTTAATTTAAATGCTACAACTTCCATCTTATCTCTCTATCTTTATCCAACTACTTTCAAACTGCTCTTTGTGGTTCTCTTCAAAATCATACTCTACAAGATATTCAATCTTCTCTATAGCACTACTATATCTTTTTAATTTGCCCTTTAGTCTGCTAAAATCTATTGTATAATCATTAATACTTCTAATCGCTTCATCATCTTTTTTCCCTTCAAAATCAATACTATTGTTTAAATCTCCTGCAAAGGTATCATCTTTATAAGTAACAATCAACATAAATCTTGGTGTCTGCCCCATTTTAGAACGAGTAATCAGATTTTTAGTTCCATGCCATAAAGCATCTATAATCTTAGTTGCGTCCTCTTCACTAAAACCTGTCTTTTTAGCATTATAGTTATCTATTATTCCATAAGTAGCAAAGAGAGCATAACTTAAAAAGTCCTCCTCTCTAAAGGTAGCTTGTTGTTTCTGTTTTTTTGTATCGGTCTCATGATAACTACTAGCAAACGCCCCTGTTCCTTTGATATGATTGGTTGAGACTTTATGTAGAGATTTTGACATTCTAAACTGTACTGCTCCTGTAAACTGAACCCCTGCTGTAGTTATTGCTTTATCGGCTTTCATCTCATCTTTATCAGAGATTGGTAAAACACCACCAAAAGCCCTTATATCAATAAATCTCTCTAAAATCTCCTTTTCCAAATCGGCTTTAGGCTGTTTTATATTTATCTGATTTTCTCTAATTGCAGTTTTACAATCAAGTATATTTTCATCTCTCTTATAGGGTTTAATAAAAATTTTATCATCACCCTCTTGTTTAATAAGCTCATCTCTAATAGTCCGTTTTATTCGCACATCTGTAACTTCTGCTACTCCTGTCTCCTCATCAACTCTTGGTGCATTACTATTTAGCATATCTCCATTTGGATTCCAATTCTCTCCGTCCCATAAAAATAAAATCTCTTTTTTAAGCATTACTGTTCTCCTTGTTATCTGTTTTTTTCATATATTTTGTATAGTCACTTCCACCCATAGCAAATGCGAGTGAGACAAAAGAGCTTTTTACAATTCCTTTATAGACAAATGCCTTTTGAGAGAATTGAACAACCAACTCTTTTATCTCATTGACTATCTTATTGCTTGAACCAGAAGTAGAGTTTAATTTTCGGATAGTCTCTTCAGACTTTTTCCAAATCCTATCTAAACTATCTTTTGTAATCGCTCCACTATTGTTTAGCCACTTCTCATAAGAGCTACTACTACTCACCCCATATTGCCAATTTATCAAAGCACTTGATAACATACCTAAAAGATAGGCACTCTTTAACACATCATTATCAAGAAATTCACTACTATCTATAAGTTGAGTTATCTTCTCTTGATTGGTTTTCATCTCTTCCAAATTTATCTCCTTTTTTAATCTAAAACTCTCTTTGAGTTTATCTATCTCTCTAAATAGAGCTAAATATCTCTCTATTGCCTCTATGCTTCTGTTAAAATAGTATCTATTAAAATATTTACCCCACTCTAAAGGGTGAGCATAACTTCTGTTCACTGTTCCCCAATAGATGAGTTGTGAAAATTTATAAATCAAAATATCTTTATCTAATCTCAAAGATGAGAGCAGTATATTCATAATCTCTAATCTATCGCTAAATAGATTTTGCATATAGAGCGTATCAGGAGCATCTTTGTTATCTTTATCTTTAAAAGCTTTAATATTATATTTTCCCATTGTATCTGAAATATGAGAGATATATGATGGTAAAACATCATCAATTTGAAGTAGAACATCTACAGCAGAGTTACTCTTTGCATAGAAGAGAATTGTATTTAAAACAGGTAAACCCCTCTCTCCATAAGCAGTATCTTCTAAATACTCATTGATATAGCTCTCACTATCTCGTATCTCAAAAATTTCACCCTTTGCAGACTTCTCTAAAATCTCCAATATATCTTTATACTCTACCTCATCACTCAAAAGTGTAGGCATAATAGCCATCTTTAGACCATAAAAATTGTGAGAAAACATCTTATCCATTACATCAAAGCCGATTTTAATCTTTTTGGAACTCTCAAAAGAGAGAGGCAAAAGTCTAAGCTTAATCGGTTTCATCTTTGTAGGTAGCTCATTTGTGGAGCAGAAAGCCAAATTGGCATCTCCTCCAATTCCCTCCTGATTAGAGACAATGTCATAACCTCTTATTGTAGCCTCTTTATTAGAGTTTAGATGTTTTTCATAAATACTCTTAAAATAAGCCGAAATAGGTCTATTTTGGTAAGCAAGTGCAAAATAGGTTGTAAATTTCCCTTTCTCACCTTTTGCTTTTTTGTACTCTTGCAGATTTTGTATCTCTTCTCTCTTATCATCAAAAAATGTTGCATCAATCAATTTTAGTTGCTTCAATATAGTATCTTTTTCAATCTCCTCTTGGCTAAAATAGGATAGTAGATTTTTATTGGCTTTTAAAATAGCATTGACAAACTTCTTAAAATTGACATTGACATCTTTTTGTTTAAAGAAAATATTTGGAAAGAGATTACCACTATTTGCTCCTACACCAAAACGAGTAATAATTAGCTCATCATAGGGAGTGTTTAATGAGACCTCTATTGCTTTACTCTCTATATCAAAAAGATAAACTTTAACCTTTGTATATTCATACGCTTTGTTTTTTACTCTCTTCTCATCTTCTAGGTAGTGTGTACCTATATTTGCAAGTGTTTTGACTATGTCACCCATCTTCACCTACTTCTCTCTTAACCTTAGGCTTCACAAGCTCCACAAACCCAACTCCTTTCATAGCATTGCTTCCCATACCTGTATCGAGTATCAGTCTAAGCATATCTTCGTTAGCTTCTATCTCATAGACACCATACCACGCTTTTATAACCCCTTTAGAGTAGTAGAAAATCTTTGCATGAGGCTTTTGGTCTATTACTCTTATTTTTAACTCTCCTTCATATTTTTTGCCAAAAAGAGCCTCATACTTTTCTATGATATTTTTATGAATTTTTTCCTGAAACTCTTCACTTTTAGGTTCAAGATATATCTTTCTTTTACTATTATTTCTATCTTTAATAGCTACTGTTACAAATCCTCCTACTCTCATAGGAGATTTAATCTTACTATTTCTTTCAAGAATAGAAATAACAGTACGAGTTAGATGTATCTCTCCTAATTTTAGAGAGTTCATTAACATATATTGTGCTAACTTCTTCTCATTTTCTGGGTTTAAAGCAACATATTTAGCCCGTATCTCATTGCCTATATAGGCAATTTTAAAATTCATAGATTTAAAAACTTTTCCATTGGGGTGTCTGTAACCCTCATGCTCTTTGTCATCTAATGCTGTATAGATATAGGACTGAAAAAGTTTCGATAGCACTTTTCTTATTCGTAAATCTTTTGTTGGTACTTCGGTTTTTATACTTAACATGGGGAATTATAGCATTAAAGATAGACAAAATTGTCTTAAATCTTTATCTCAATTTTAGTGAGAATTAACAATTAAAGACAAAAGAGCAGTACAATCTTTACTCTTAAAAAGAGGTAGGTTTTACCATTTGATGGTGTTTGTGAACTTAAAACTAGCTATGAAAACATTTTTGTATGTTAATACTCTTAAGAACTATCTTAGATGTTCTAAGACTTATATAGTTCAACAATAATAAATTTAATATATAAAACTATATTATTTTAATAATTAAAATGTATATTGATTTATTATTCAGGGTTACTAGCTCATAATTATCATATAATATATGGGTATAGATACCATAAAATGTTTATTTTGTGCTATTTTCAGTAACTCTTTTTCAAAAAGTTTTTTTAAAATAGGGAAAAGAGCTAATTTAGCTCTTTTTTAGATCGGTTTTGCAAAGAAGTCAAAAAATAGTAAAAATACTATAGTAGAGGCAATGAGTGTTGCAATCATTGCAGGAGTTCCCTTTTTAAACCATATATAAGGGGTAATTGCTAATGATGGGTCATTCTCTTTTTTTGCTAATCTCTCAGATAGAGTAACAATAAACACATTAGCAGTTGAACCTAAGTGAGTTCCATTTCCACCCATTCCAACACCAATAGCCAAAGCCCACCATAGAGGCATAGCAGGAATACCTTGTGCCTCAATTCCAGCAATAATTGGTATCATAGCAGCTGTAAATGGAATATTGTCTATCATAGCAGAAAATATTGCTGATACCCACATAAGTAAAATAGTAGCACCCATAAGATTAGATTTTACAAATGGCTCAATATTGCTTCCAATATACTCTAAAAAATGTGTTTGTTCAACTCCACCTATAATTACAAAAAGAGATATAAAAAAAGCAAGTAGAGTAATCTCTATTTTTCCAAATGCTCCATCCATATCAATATTTGGTGCAAGAAATAGAATAAGTGTTAATCCAATAGTTGCTACCATCCAAGCATCCCAATGAAAGAGATGATGAACAATAAACAAAATAACCATTAATCCTAAGACACCTAAAGAGACTCTCCAAGTAGCCATATCCTTGATATGAGATTTACTTTCAAAATCTATATTTTGTGTTTTTTTAGATAACTCTTTTTTAAATAGAAACTTAAGAGATAATATAGTTGCAATATATGCAATAAGTACAACTCCACTCATATGAAGAAAAAAAGTATTAAAATCTATACCTTTAGCAGAACCTATCATTAGATTTGGTGGGTCACCTACTAGAGTAGCTACACCTCCTGTATCTGATAGTAACGCTGCTGTTAGCAAATATGGGATTGGATTAACCTTTAGAGCATTTGCAATTAAGATAATAATGGGTCCAAAAATTACAACAGTTGTTACATTATCTAACATTAAAGAGATAACTGCTACTGCTGTACCCATTAAAACCATTAAGATATATAATCTCCCTTTACTAATATATGCTATCTTATATGCAATCGCTTCAAATCCACCTGTTGGTAACATAATAGATACAATAGTCATCATAGCTCCAAGAAGAAATACCACATTCCAATCAATAGCCTCTATAGCTTTCTCTGGAGAGTAAAATCCATAAATCTGCCCAACTATAATCATAACTATAGCACCAAGCATTGCAAATTTTGTTCTATGAAAACCGTGTAATCCCTCTGTAAAAATACCTATAAAAGTAACTCCCATAATAATTGCAGAGAGAAGCATTGGTATATTAAAAATATAGTGTTCCATTAAACCTTAACCATCTTTCTTCTCATATATGCTATTTTACTCTGAAGAGGTAAATTTTTTGGACAGTGATCTTCACAAGCTAAAAGACTCATACAACCAAATATCCCTTCGTCATCTCCAATTATCTCATAGAAATCACTATCTGTTCTCTTATCATGTGGGTCTATCTGAAATCTAGCTACTCTATTAAGTCCAACAGCTCCAACAAAATCTTTTCTCATGATTGCAGTTGAACAACTAGCAACACACAACCCACACTCAATACATCTATCTAACTCAAATACCTCTTGTGCTACTTCTGGTTCAACTATTTTTTCTATTTTAGTAATATCAGTCTGCTCTTTAGCCTCAATCCAACTATTAACCCTAATACTCATATTTTTCATCCATGAACCTGTATCAACAGATAAATCTTTAATAAGCTTAAATGTTGGAAGTGGTAGTAGTTCAATCTTTCCATCTTTGAACTCACTTGTTAAAGTCTTACATGCTAATCTTGGTTTCCCATTTATAATCATTCCACAAGCACCACAAATTCCAGCACGACATACAAAATCGCTACTTAAATCATGGTCTATAGAGGCTTTAATTTTGGTTAAAGCTATATATAGCGTCATTCCAGGAGTTTCAGTAAGCTTATACTCTGCAAAAGTTGGTTTGGAGTTTTTATCTGATGGGTTATATTTAAGTGCTGTTATAGTTATCTCTCTACTCATAACTAACTCCTAATCTCTCATTTCTAGCTTTATATCCATTTGGTAAATCATAAGGCATAAGTTTTTCCTGAAGTTCAAATCTATCTCCCTTATGTTCTGCTTTTATCTTATCTACCTCATCTTGTCTCTTTTGACTTAATGGATTTTCTATAATTTGCCCTTTTCGTCCATATCCTCTAAAAGCAGGTGGCATCTCCATCTTCATAATATCTAAGGGTTCATATTTAATAGATGGTTCTAAATCGTCTGGATTTTCCCAATATGTAATTGTTTTATTTAGCCAATTTTTATCATCTCTCTTTAGATAATCTTCTCTATAGTGAGCTCCTCTACTCTCTGTCCTATCTCTTGCACCTTTTGCTACACATAGAGCTACCTTTAACATCATAGGGACTTTATACGCCTCTTCCAATTCAGGGTTTAAAAGTCGGCACTTATTTGCTACTGTAATATGTTTAGTTTTTTCTAATAGTTCACTAAGCTCTTTTACAGCATCATCTAAATCTTTACCATTTCTAAATATCCCAACCTTCTCTTGCATAATAACTCTCATTCTATCTTTTATGTCATAAATTTTCTCATCTCCATCTAAATTTAAAAGATAGTTAATATAATCATCTTGTCTTTTTAACTCATCTTCGACGACAGTTGTACCAATAATAATATCATTTCTTGAGCAGAAATCTGCAAAATAGTCTCCAATAATCATTCCAGCCACTACTGTCTCACTTACAGAGTTTCCACCTAATCTATTAAATCCATGTAAATCCCAACAAGCAGCCTCTCCACATGCAAATAGACCTTTTATATTAACACTTTCACCCTTTGGAGTAACTCTAATTCCACCCATTGAGTAGTGTTGCATAGGAAGAACAGGCATCCACCCCTTCTCCCCCTCATCCGCAGGGTCTATTCCATTAAAGGTTTTACTTATATCTTGAACATCTCTTAAATTTTTCTCTATATGTTCTCTACCTAAAATAGATATATCTAACCATAGATGTTCACCATATGGAGATTTTACACCTTTCCCCTTTTTAATATGCTCTAACATTCTTCTACTAACAACATCTCTACTTGCTAAATCTTTCTTTTCAGGTTCATAATCTGGCATAAATCTATATCCATCTTTATCTCTTAAGACTCCTCCATCTCCTCTACACCCCTCTGTAAGTAAAATTCCAGATGGAACTATTGGAGTTGGGTGAAATTGAACTGCCTCCATATTTGCAAGATATGCACCAGCCTCAAGTGCTATTGCGTGTCCTGTACCCTTACAGATAGTAGCATTGGTTGACTGTTTATATATTCTTCCATATCCACCTGTAGCTATAAGTGTCCCTTTTGCTACATATGCTGTAAGTGTTCCATCTTTAAGGTCTCTAACTATTGCACCATAACATTGATTGTTTTCTGTAATTAAAGAGATTGCTTCTTTTTTATCTTCAATAACAACTCCTAATCTCATGGCCTCATTTGTAACAGCATATAGCATAGTATGTCCGGTTGCATCAGAGGTATAACATGTTCTCCACTTTTTAGTTCCACCAAAATCTCTAGCATTAATTAAGCCATGAGCTTCATCTCTCTCTTTAATAGTGGTTCTCTTTGTATTTATAACAACCTCTCGATTACCACCCTTAATTCTTGTCCATGGAACTCCCCATGATGCAAGCTCTCTAATAGCTTTTGGTGCAGTCTGAACAAACATTCTAGCAACCTCTTGGTCACAACCCCAATCACTACCTTTTACAGTATCTGCAAAATGGACATCTTCATTATCACCCTCTCCCATAACACTATTGGCTAAACTTGCCTGCATTCCACCTTGAGCTGCTGCTGAGTGTGAGCGTTTAACAGGAACAAGACTTAATACTATTGTATCTAACCCTTTTTTAGTTGTAGCAATAGCAGAACGGAGTCCTGCTAATCCTCCACCAATAATTAATGCCTCTGTATATTTAATTTTCATTAGTTATAACCTTATATCTCTCTCCATAACTATCTCGATGTTCATATCCTATCTTTATATATGTTATAAGTGAAAATAGTCCAATAATTAGATAGATAATAGTAATTATTTTAATAATTTTTCTAGTTCTTAATCTATTCTCTTTAGGATTTTTACCATCAAACCAACCCCATTTCATAATCAATCTATAAATTCCTACTCCTGCATGCAGTACAACAGATATTAAAAGCATAAGATACATTGGCCAAAACATATCACTATATACTCTATCACTAGAGGCAAATGGACCTATATTTGCTGGTTGAGTTAACATTGTATATAGATGAATTGAACCTAAAAAAAAGAGCATAAATCCTGTTGTTATCTGAATAATCCATAAGTTTGTATCGCTATGTTTCATTAATTTTGCATGAGTTTTTAATCTTAGATACTCTCTATATGAGTTTGGAAATTTTCTCATAGCTAAAAAAGCATGAAAGATAAAAATAGCAAATATAATAAAAGCCAAAATTGATATAAAAATAGGTGAGCCACCCTTAATAAAAAAATCTAACTCAAACATTTTTGTAATAGCATACATACTATCTTTTCCAAAAAGAATAGATGCTTCAAAGAGTAGATGAAAAATTATAAATATAGCTAAAATTAATCCTGTAGCACTTTGTAAAAAATCCAGCTTAGCTGGAATTTTACTTTTTCTTTTTTGAGTAGTTTTGCCTAAAATGCTTTCTACTATATTATCTTGTAACATTAGAAAATCTATAACTATTATACTTCTACAGAGGAAGGAATTAAACTTTTAAGATATGTTTTAATATCCTCAACTACAACATCTAAATCTCTTTCTCCATCAATAACTTTTAAGATATTCTGTTTATCATAATAATCCTCAATCTCTTTAATAGTATCTTGATATATCTTCATGGCATGAGCAAAAACCTCTTCACTCTCATTATGATTTTTAAAATATCTCTCTCTTGCAGTAGCTTCACTTACTCTAACTTCAATTACAGATATAAGTTCAACTCTCTTTAGATTATTAATTACATCTCCAAATATCTTTACATGCTCTATCTCTCTTGGAAAACCATCAATTAATACAATATCAGTAGGTGCATTTAATATAGTTTTACACAACTCATCTATTGTTAAAGATGTAGGAATTAACTCTCCCTTAGATACATAATCATTAATAATTTTACCAATCTTTCCACCTTTATCTATCTCACTCTTTAAAATCTCGCCTAAAGAGTAACTCGTAATATGAGCTAAACACTCATTAGCAACTACTTTTGCATCTGTTGTTTTTCCTGAACCTGGAGCTCCGATAAGAAGTATTAATTTTTTTGACATTTTAAAATCCTAATTTTTTATTTTGATGGAAATTATACCAAAGATAACAGTAGATTATACTTAAAGTTTCCTGAATTAAACTAAGTAAGCATATATAAAAAATTTATATTAATATATGTCCTTTATCTTTTAAAAGATAGGTTGTTGTAATTTTTGAGAAGAAATTAAAGGCTATTTTACTATCTATAATCTTATCCTTACCACCAATAAATACCTCTATAGTAACACCTCTTTTAATTACCTCCAATATTCTATCCTCTTTCCATTTATATAAGAGTAGATATTCAAGCTCATCAAGAGTTCCATTAGAGAGATATGAAGATAGTTTTATATCTGATGGATAGGCTATATTTTTTAAAAACTCTTTAATATAACTACCTCTATCTAATTTAAAATATCTTAGTTGAGTTCTAATAAAACTCTTTTTATGATTTTGAAAAAAAGCAGGTGATAGTAAAATTAATCTATCTACTCTTATCTTAGAGTTATATACCTCTTCAAATGCCCTAATAGCTCCATAACTAAACCCTGCAACAGTGAAATCACTATCTATTAGGTAATCTTTAAATAAACTCTCTTCTCCTTTTAGGGAAAATCCATTAAAATATCTCATCTAATATCCTTTTTGCCTCTTTAAAGGTTATTGCCTCATTCTCTAAAAGATATTTTTGAACCTCAATTACTACTCTATCTAACTTAGATAATAGAGATTTTACCTCTAAAGTAGCATCATGTAAAAGAGTCTCAACATGTATATGAGATGAAAAATATTTATCTGCCATTGCAAACTCTTCTATAATTCTTTGACTTAATAATTTTGCCTTAGCAATATCCTCTTTTGCATTTGTAAAAAGCTCATTATACTTCTCTTGTGTGGCTACCCTACCTGCTAAAAGTACCTTTAACTCATTTTTTAAAATAGTCTTTGAGAGAATTTCATTATGATGAGGTATAAAACTAGACGATATTAAACCTATTTTATCAAATTCAACCTCTAACCATAAAGCAGTAACTACTTTAGCACTCTGATATAGAGCTTGGATTTTCTGCTCCTCTTGTGAAAATGAGAGTATTTTATGTTTTCCTAAAAGAACTTTGTCTTTTACAGAATCTATATCACTATCTTCAATTATAGTTTTATTTAATCTAAGTGCATATAGTGCAGCTTCATTAACTAGTGTTTCCAATGCTGCTGTATTAAACCCAATAGTAACCCTTGCAACTCTATTAATATCTATATTGTGATTTTTATCTTTTAAATATAGTTTTAATGTACTAACTCTCTCTTTAAAGTCAGGCAGTGGGATATGTACTCTTCTATCAAATCTACCAGCTCTAAGCAAAGCATCATCAAGAACCTCTATCTTATTTGTAGCAGCAAGTACCATAACCCCAGAACTCTCTTCAAAACCATCCATCTCTGTTAATAGTTGATTTAGAGTCCCCTCTCTCTCATCATTACTAAATCCACCTCCCCTACTCTTTCCAACAGCATCTATCTCATCAATAAATATAATACTAGGTGCCATCTGTTTTGCTCTATTAAATAGCTCACTCACTCTCTTAGCACCCATTCCAACATATATTTGAACAAATGATGCAGCACTCTGATAAAAAAATGGAACATCAGCCTCTCCTGCTACTGCCTTTGCAACTAAAGTCTTACCTACCCCTGGAGGTCCTACTAAAAGTACACCTTTTGGAAGACGAATATCAAAATTCCTATATTTCTGAGGATTTTTTAAAAAATCAATAATCTCCCTTAACTCCTCTTTTACCTCCTCAATACCTGCTACATTGGAAAAATCAATTTTAGATATTTGAGGAGTTATAGTCTGCTCTATTATAGCTGTACTATTTAACTCCTTCTGTTCATCTATTATACTCTCTTGTCTTGCTTGACTTTTATTAATAAGCTTTAAAATATAGAGAGTGAAAATGATTATAAATAAAAATAGTATTATATTCATAGTCTCTTCAGATGAGTTCTCTTTATAATAGACTACTGTTTTATTAAAAAGAGTATCCATATTAATAGCCTCTTTTGCTACCTTATATATTTTATCCTTTGTATAAATATAGAGATAAGGCTCATCTACAAATACTTTTTCGATTGGAGTTTTCTCTATAAGCTCTACTGCCTCTTTTTTACTAATAATTTCGGAAGTATCTCTAAATAGAGAAAATAGAATTATAGATACAATTGCTAAAATAGTTAATACAATAATCTTTCCATTTTTATTTAAAGAGTGCCACATTTTTAATATCTCCAACAGTTACTCTATCTAAAAATATCCAATTTCCAGATATATCAATATTACTTTTAACCTCTACTCGATTAAAATATTGATCATATCCATAATATAGACTCTCTCTTTTACTCTCTATTAATACCTCCAAATTGGAGTTATACTTTTTTCTAAACTCTAAATTTTTCTCCTTTATAATAGAGGTTAACTCTCTATGTCTAGTCTTTGCTATATCACCTCTTACTATATTTTTCATAGAAGCAGATGCTGTTCCATCTCTTTTTGAGTAGGTAAAAGCATGAATGTGAGTTAACGGTAGCTCTTTTACTCTATTAATTGCTTCTTTCCAACAGACCTCATCTTCCATTGGATGTCCGACAATATAATCAGTACCTATTGCATATCCAAAAGAGGATATCTCATTTAATAATTTTATATCATCTCTGAATCTATTTCTTCTCTTCATAATCTTTAACATCTTATCACTTGTATGTTGAAGTGCAATATGTAGATGTTTTGCTATCCACGGTTCACCTAAAAGCTCTTTAAATTCACTATCAATCTGAATTGGCTCAATACTTCCTATGCGAACTCTTCTAACTCCTCTTATTTTAGAGATTTTTTTAAGTAGTTTAGCCATAGATGAGTTTTTATCTTTTCCATAACTTCCAACATTAGTCCCTGTTAATATAAACTCTCCAAATCCATTTGATGCAAGTTTTTCTATTTGAGTTAAAATATTAATCTCATTATGACTTCTAGCTCCACCTCTTACGGAGGGGATAATACAGTATGAACAGTCAAAATCACACCCCTCTTGAATTTTAATAAACGCTCTACTCTTTCCTATAAAGTTCTCAACAATAGTTGAGTCTATATGCTCTAAATCACCTATCTGATAGAATGGTTTATCTATCTTTAAAATACTATTTATACTCTCTTTTTCAGAGTGTCCAATTACTCCAAATACTCTATTGGATTGAAACAGTTCATCACCTTTTGAGTGTGAACCACAACCTGCTAATATAACTTTTGTATCTGGTGATTTTCTATGTACTCCATTTATATATGCCCTTACAGATGAGTCTGCACCATTAGTTACAGTACATGAGTTAACTACTACTATATCAGCATCACTCTCTCTCATTGTTAATCTAAAATCTTTAAGTTTTGACATCATTATTTGTGTATCAAATTGGTTAGTTCTACAACCAAAAGTCTTAAAATATACTCTTTTCATCTCTATATTAATCTATTTCCTTATCTTTTGGACTATTATTTTTTAATTTTTTAGGTGCTGGTCTATTCATATATATAGATTGAGTAGGGAATGCCATTGATATATTATCTTCTTCTCTTATTCTATTAAATATCTCCATAGATATAGTACTTCTTAAAGTAAGTGTTGCATAGGCATTTGTCAAATACCATACAGATATTTTAATACCATAATCATCAAAAAAAGCAAATATTCTAGGCTCTACTGCTGTATTTTTCATACTATATTTACTTCTAAGCCTATTTAACTGTTTTCTTGTCATATCCGTATAACCTTTAGAGTATTTTCTACTAATCTCTTTTGCAATACTTTGAGCTTTTGAGACATCTGAATCAAATGTAATTACAAAATCAATTCCATCCCAAACTGTCTTTATACCAGAGTGCGAATAGTTAGCTATCATCTCTGTAAATATATAGTTATTTGGAACAAATATAATCCTACCTGCTCTCCTATTTATATTATAAGTAGTTAGAGTTATATCTTCATGAATTGTCATACGAAGTATAGATATATCTACAACATCACCCACATACTGTTTTCCATCTTTTAAAAACTTAACTCTATCTCCAACTTTTATAGAACCCGAGAATATTATAACAACCCAACCCATAATACTCATAAACCAATCTTTTAGAGCAATTGCAATACCAGCTGATGCAAAACTTAAAATAGTTACTAAATGTCCTACATTTTCCAGGTATGAAAATAGTAAAATTATTACAACTATAGTAATAAATATAAAATTTAATGCCTTATTTGTAGAGTAGTAAAGCTCATTTTCAGACATATATCTTTTTACTAGATATTTAATAATTAAAAATCCAAATAGTAAAAATGCAATTGTTGAAGCAATAACAATAGCTTTTTTAATCTGTTTAGATATATCATTTTTTATATTAAGATGTAGTTCTGATATTTTACTCTCTAATGCCTTTTTAGTTGTTCTAAAAATCTCTAATTTACTATTTAATAGTTTAATTTTTTTAGATACATCCTCCTTCTCATCAATATATCTATCATCTGTTATATTTAATTCTCTATTAAATTTTATAAAGTCTGACAGAATTTGTCTCTTTTCATTTAATTTATATACCGTATCTTGAAGAGATTGAAATCTGCTATTATAATCATCTTCTACAGCACTAATATGTTTTTGAAAAGAAAGAGCATTAACAATATCAAGAGGACTCAATACAACAGGAACTTTCCCAATCTCATCAGGTGTTAAAAGATTTTTAAATGGACTCTCTTTATACTCTTTTAACTGTTCTAACTTCTCTTCTGTAATTTTATATTCATCTCTATATTTTTTTAAAGCTCTTTTCTCTTTTTTAGTTAATTTTCTCTTTCGTTTCTCTTTCTTCTCTAAGAGTTTAATTCTGTCATTTAAAGCTTGTGACATAAATTCTAACTTTTTATATGTCTCATAATTAGAATATACCTTAAACCATATATTATCTTTTAACTCATTATCTATTCTCTGTAAACTCTTAAGAAAATTCTCTCTTTTTTTAAGAATTTTTTTCTCTCTTATCTCTGCTTTTTTTAACCTATCTAATTTTAGAATACTCTCCTTGGTTATATTACTATCTTTTTTTATACTTTTATCATCTTCCTTTAAAGGTTCTTTAAGTTCTGATATAATATGAGTGACTCTTTTAGTAATATTCAACTCTGCAAAAAGAGATGAGTTTAAAAGTATTAAAAATAGTAAAATGGTTCTCATTTTACCCCTTTAAATTTAGATAAAACTTTTAATATAATCTCTTTTGGGAGATTGTCTCTAATCTCAAAATTACCAATACCATTTGCTAAAATAAACTTAATTTTACTATTTGAACTCTTTTTATCTAAAAAAAACTTATTATAAAATCCTTCTATATCTTTAATTTTATAAGTAGTTGGTAAATTATGTTTAATCAATATTCTTTTTACTCTATCTACCTCATCTAAAGATATTAACCCTAACTCATAAGAGAGAAGATTTGCCATAACCATACCAATAGCTACAGCCTCTCCATGAAGATACTTTTTATAGTTAGTCTCATTTTCTATCACATGTGCAAATGTATGTCCATAATTTAATACTGCTCTAATCCCGGCCTCTTTCTCATCTTGATTTACTACCCAAGCTTTAAGCTCCACTGAACGAGCTATTGCTCTATTTAGACTCTCTTTACTACTTAAAGTATCTTCTTCTAAAAATTCAAAAAACTCTCTGTCAAACATAACACTCATCTTAATAAGTTCAGCCATACCTGCACTAAACTCTCTTTTTGGTAGAGTCTCTAAAAAATCTATATCTATATATACAGCTTTTGGTTGATAGAATGCACCTATTAGATTTTTTCCAAATCTATTATTTACACCTGTTTTACCTCCAACACTAGCATCAACTTGTGCTAAAAGAGTTGTTGGTATCTGAATAAAATCTATACCTCTTTGATATATACTAGCAGTAAATCCTGTCATATCTCCAATAACTCCACCACCAAAAGCTATTAGAAGAGATTTTCTATCTAACTGCTTACTAAAAAGTTCATCTAAAATCTCAATCATAGTATCAAGATTTTTATACTCTTCTCCATCTTTAACAGTTACAATATCTAAAGATTTAGCATTAAGCTTACTAAGTAGAGTATCTAAATGAAATTCTGCAACTGTATGATTAGTTACTACTACTACCTTTCTATCAAAAGAGAGTTTAGGAAGTCTATCTATAGTAACATTATATCCTCTAACAGTACTACTCTCTAAACGAATTGGAATAATCATAATTTTCTTATATCCTATTAAATAAAATTAAATTATTCTATCTTAACTTTACTTAAGTAGTAGGTAAAAGTACCTAATCTTCAAGAGGTATTAAGAGTTGTGGGTGCTTTTGAATATTTAAAAAATATCTTGAAAAGTTCCTAGAGAAGAAATTAAATATTGGTTTTTTTAATATTTCTCTATTAAAAGGTACAATATTTAAAATACCACTATCCTCTTTTAATTCTCTAATTGGATTTGCCTTTTTCTCTATAATCTCTATTTTAAGATTATAAATTTTAGATAGTGACTCATAGTGTTCTATAATATTTTTCTTCTCTGTAAAATCCCCTTCAGGGTCATAATTAGATAGCTCAATAGATAAGTTTAATGTTTCAGATAAATCAAAAACAGAAGATGAGATAGACTCCATATCCATCTCATTACCCATAAGTATCATAGCTCTAGAGATATTATATATTGACTCCTCTCCAAATAGATATATCGGTCTCTTCTCTGGATATAGTATCTCTTTAAAATTTTTTCTAAATAGAGATATATCAATTAAAAAAAGTCCTATATCATAAGAGTTAATCTCATATACTACAGTATTTAAAATATCCTTCTTCGATAATTTTAATAATAGTTCAATATGCTCCGTCTCAAATTTTTTTAACTCATCTAAAATATCATCTTTTATTTTTCCAATAGTTCTAATATATAATCTGCTTTTAGAAAACTTATTACTAAGATATACTGCCTCATTTACTTGAACTAAAATATCCTCTTTAGTTAAACTCATATCTAATATAAGATATAGATTTTTACCAAAAGGCTCTGGAAATAGTCCTCTTCTTTTTGTAATTCTTTTATACACCTCCTCTAATACAAGAGGATTACCTATAACAATGAGTCTATCATTTGGTTTTATCATTGTTGTATCTCTTGGAAATATCTGCTCATTATCTCTATAGATAGCAACAATCTTCCACTTTTTATGAGAAACTGAACCTACATGCCTATAGGCATAAGAGCTTCCAAATGAGACTAAAATCTCCATAATTTCACCCTTAGCAAAACCAATATTTTTAGCTATTCTAGGTACATTTGGAAGTTCTTCATATAAAGAACTTGCTATCAACTCATTTATATTAACTATTTTAGTATTATCATCATTTAGTTTAAGCTCGTCCCAATTACTCACAAATACAATACGAATTTTAGGCTTAATAATCCTAATATTTTTATATGAATAGAGTGCCTCATCTTTACTACTCATAACTATAAAGACAGTAATAAAATCAATCTTTTCCATAATATTTTTTAGCTTCAGATAGCTAGTTGGGTCTGCTTCTATAAAAGATAGATTACTACTCTTCTGCTCCATTGATTCTGCTGTATGTCTATTGCAGGTTATATAGTAGTGGTTCGTATCAATACGACTTTTCCCTACCCATTGAACAAAATGTTTTGCCATATCACCATTAGATAGGATTAATATATTTTTCATGGATTAAATTATAGCAGAATAATATTATAAAATATGCTATAATTTTTTCTTAAATTTTTATATAAAATGAGAAAATATGTTTATACAAGAAGAACCACCAATTAATATAGGGGCAGATATATCTGTTCGCTCTTTTGAGATAATTGCAGATGAGTTAAAAAAATATCCTAAAATAGAAGAGTTTGACTCTAATGAGATAGAGGTAATATCAAGACTTATTCACACATCGACATGCTTTAATGAGGTTTTAGAAAATATCTATTTTACACCAGATGCAATTCCTAAAATTCAAGAACTTCTAAAGAGAAGAGCTAAGATTATAGTAGATGTAAATATGATAAAGGTTGGACTTAGCCAATTCTATTTAGATACTTATGGAAATGAGGTTATATGTTATATAAATGAGCCATTTACCTATGAGTATGCTAAAAAAAATAGAACAACTAGAAGTTATGGAGCAGTTGTCGAAGCGATTAAGAGACATAGAGATGAACCTATGGTATTAGCTTGTGGAAATGCACCAACTTTTATATACTCTGCTGTAAATACTCTACTAAATGAGCGAGTTAATCTTAAAAATGTAGCCTTTATCCTATTTCCTGTTGGATTTGTAAATGTGGTTGAGTCCAAAGATTATGGAAAGAGATTTTGTGAATATTATAATATCCCTGCTATATTAATGGAGGGTAGATTTGGAAGCTCTACTATGACAGTAGCTACTCTTCATGCTACATATAAACTTATTAAGGATTTCGATGGAGATAAAAAATATAATGGAAAATAGAGTTAATGAGATGGGTTCAGAGGTTTTAGAGGGGTATAGATGTAAACCTAAAAATTATGATGCCAATAGACCAATTATGCACTATAAGACTCTTATATTTATATGTGATGGAGAGAGGTGTAAAAAGGCAGGAAAGATAGATAAAGCCTCATATCTAAGAGATATTATAAAAGATATGGGTCTAAATAGGGGAGAAAATAGAATTAAGATAACTAGAACAGGCTGTTATGGAGCTTGTAGATTTAGACAAGTTTGTCACATTACAGAAAATACTCAAGCTAATGGAAACCCTAAAAACAACTCTTTATGGTTAAAACATACTCATAACTTTAAAGAGTCAGATTGGAGAAGAATATTTATCTATCTATCAGAAGATAAAATTTTAAAAGATATATTAGATAATAGATATTTTATACCTATGAAATTATATTAATTAACTATTAAAGTGATATAATATGTTGAAAAATATTGGAGACTTTTATGAAGAAAATTATAAATATATATAAACCTATCATATATGCTCTTGCTATTGGGTTAGCATTTTATATTGTATCATTTAACTTTTTTAATAATATACAATCAACTCTAATTGGAGTTGTAGCCTTTTTAGTTACCATCTGGACAAATGAGGCACTACCTTTAGGGGTAGTCTCTCTATTACCAATTATCCTATTTCCTGCCTTTGGGATTTTAAATTTAAATGATACTACAGTAAACTACTCTAAATCTATTATATTTCTATTTTTAGGTGGGTTTATGTTGGCTATTGCTATTGAAAAGACAAAACTACATCAATACTTTTCAGCTAAGCTATTAAGTTTTTTTCCAAAGACTGCAACAGGAATTATATATGCACTAGCAATAACCTCGGCACTACTTAGCTCAATCTTATCAAATACAACAATTACACTTCTTCTAATGCCTATTGCTATGTTTTTAAGTGAAAATATAAAATTAAAGATTAGATTTCTCTTAGCTACTGCTTATGGTGCTAGTGTAGGTGGTATCTTAACACCAATTGGAACACCACCAAATCTTATATTATTAGGATTTTTAGAAGATAAGGGACTTCCTACAGTTGAGTTTGGACAGTGGGTATATATGATGTTACCTATAGTTGTAATTATGTTACTTATTATCCCTTGGCTACTCTCTTTTAGTGTAAAAGATGAGTCTGTAAAAGGGATTGGAGATGGGGATATTTCTACTCTAAATCAAGAACAGAAGAGATTATATATAATTATGGGAGTCTTAGCCCTAATTTTAGTTATTAATACATTTACTAAACAGATGTTTGGATTTGCCTTTAATGAAAAGATAATTCTTTTAGGATTTGGACTTTTAATGTTTATGCCAGAAATAGGATTTTTAAATTGGGAAGATACTAGAAGTCTGCCTTATGAGATTATTTTCCTGTTTGGAGCAGGATTTAGTATTGCAAGAGCATTTGGAGGTACAGGTTTAGCATCTGATATAGCACATAAATTGAACTTTATTAGCGATATGCCTCTATTTTGGATGTTTTTACTTGTCTCTTTTGTTGTTGCATTCTCAACAGAGGTTACAAGCAATACAGCTCTAACCTCAATAGCAGTACCTATATTTTATGAGTTTGCAAAAGATATGTCAGGAGGAGAGGGTATTTTACTCCTAATGGTTGCTACAGTATCGGCAAGTTATGCTTTTATGCTACCAATTGCAACCCCTCCAAATGCTATTATTATGAGTTCAAAAGTAATTCCTATTAAAACTATGGCAAGAATTGGATTTAAAGCAAATCTTATAGGGATACTCTTAGTAGCTACAGTTGCATACTATCTATGGGGCATTATGCTATAGAGGAGATGTCTTGATAGAAAAAGTAGATTGGCATATAGAAGAGTTGGATAGTATGAAAAGATACCCTAAGGAGTTATACTATATTGGAGATAAGACTCTTCTAAATAGACCAAAAGTATCTATTGTTGGCTCAAGACGACCATTAAACTATACAAAACAGGCTACACACCAAATAGCGAAAGCTCTAAGCGATAGAGGAGTAACTATTGTTAGTGGTGTAGCTATGGGTGTTGATGCTATAGCACATAGCTCTGCTACAGCTAAAAATAGTATAGCTGTTGTAGCAAATAGTTTAGATATTAGATACCCATCAGTTAACCGTTTTTTGATTGAAGAGATAGAAAAAGATGGTTTAATCTTAAGTCAATTTCCAAAAACTTTCAAACCAACACCTTGGAGTTTTGTTGTACGAAATGAACTTGTTGTAGCTTTAGGAGATATTTTAATCGTAACAGAGGCAGATAACAATAGTGGCTCTATGCGTTCAGTTGAGTTTGCTCTAAAGATGGGGAAACCTATTTTTGTACTACCTCATCGCTTAGATGAGAGTATGGGGACAAACACTCTTCTATCTAAAGGTTTAGCAGAGCCTATATATAATATTGATGAATTTGCCAATAAATACGGTGTCATACCTAAAAATAATAATATTCAAAGAGATGATTTTTTCTATTTCTGTCAAACCTCACCAACATTAGATGAAGCCATTAGAAAATTTAATACTAGAGTCTATGAGGCAGAATTAGAGGGTTTAATTACTATTGAAAATGGATTAATTAAATTGGTTTAATTGTAATTAAAATTATAAAAAATTAAATTTTACTCTTAAAAGGTAATCTATGATAACTAATCAGATATATATGACTCAAGCCATAAAAAAAGCATGGGATTATCAATTAAAAACATATCCAAATCCTACCGTTGGAGCATTAATTGTTTGCAATAATAAAATAGTAGCACTAGAAGCACATCAAAAGGCAGGAACTTCTCATGCAGAGGTTTTAGCTTTTCTTTTTGCCTATGAGACTCTTTCAGGTAAAAAGATAGATTTTGATAGATTTGATGCTTATAAGGCTCATAAATTTCTATATTCTCTACCAAAAGGTTTCTTTTCAGATTGTATAATCTATGTAACACTTGAACCATGTTCCCATATAGGGAAAACTCCATCTTGTGCCTCTCTTATATCAGAGTTAAAACCTAAAAAAATAGTTATTGCTACTAGTGACCCCATAAAAGAACATAGTGGAGGAGTAGAGAAACTTAAAGAGCAAGGAATAGAGATTGAAGTGGGTATTTGTGAAAAAGAGGCAAAAGATTTAATAGAGCCTTTTTTAATTTGGCAAAAGAGAGCTTTTATACTTTTTAAAATAGCACAAACCTCGAATGGAAAGATTGGAGGGGGATATTTAAGCTCAAAAGAGTCTTTAACTCATGTACATCAGTTGCGTTCTGTCTGCTCAAATATGATTATTGGAGGAAACACCGTAAGAGTTGATAGACCTACATTAGATTGTAGATTTATAGATAAGAATAAAGCACCAGATATTATTATCTACTCTAAAAGAGATAAATTTGATAAAAAAATTCCTCTATTTAAGGTTAAAGAGAGAGAGATTTTAATCTCTTCAGATTTAGAAGATGAGTTCAAGAGAAAATCTTTTATCCTAATTGAGGGTGGAGAAGGTATGTTAAATTCTTTGAGAGATAGGATAGATTGGCTACTACAGTATCAAACTCCAAAATTATCTTCTCACAACTCATCATATAGCGTAGATATAGATTTAGAATTTCTACATCAAAATAGAGTAGGAGTTGATTTAAGATTATGGAGTAGAGTTACTTAATATCTCTAACAAAAAGAGCATGATATTTTAACTTTTTTAATCTCCAATAGTCATATCCTCTGCTAAAATCTGCTACCCAAGCATAGGGTTCATTTTCTTGAGATATACTCCAAAAGATACTATCTGTTGGCATAACTTCCAAAAAATCTTTAATAATATAGTGGCTATCTCCATAAGAATTTATTTTACTCTGCTTAGTAAAAAGAACCTCCAATTCATCTATTGTAGGAAGTCTCCAACCTCTATAACCTGAAATCTTTAACTTTTTCCCATACTCTATTGCCTCCTGCCAACTATATAGATTTTTATCTGGAAATCTCTGATACATAAGATTATTAAAAAATATAATATTATCAACCTTATATATTTTTCTTTTTTTTCCTTTATCTACAGTCTCTTTAAAAGTAAAATATCTATCTAACTGCTTTATCTCTAGTATCTCTTTTTCTATTTTACCTATTTTTGATTTTATATCATCAATTTTAATCTTTAGATTATCTAATTTCTCTACTCTCTGTTTATAAATTTCTCTACTATCTATTTTCATAATTATCTCCTTTTAGAGCAAAATGTTATTAACTGTTAATATAATAACATAATTAAAAAAAATAATTACTTAAAGTTGTAATTTATTTTTATATGTTATATAAAATATGCTATAATAAAAAATAATATTTTAGGAGCTAATTATGTTAAAAAATTTTTCACTACTTGTTGTTACTATCGTATCTCTTTTTAGTATGAAATCTATCTATTTTAATAATGATATTAAAAAAAGTAATACAAAAGAGATTAGATATAGTGCAAATACTAAAGAGATTGTTGAAGAAGATATTAATATAGATAATATAGAACCAGATATAAAAGTAGATAATAATAAATCAAATATTATAGAAAAAAAGAGTGATATTAATGATATTGAGTTGCTTTTTAAAGAGGCTACTAATTTAACAGATGAAGAACATTATAAAAAAGCACTTGAAAAATATAATCATATTATTAATAAATTAAAAAATAGTAATAACATAAAAAAGTTAAAAAGATTTGTAGGAGCAAATTTTTTAAAAGCTTATATATATAAAACTTATCTCAAAGATAATGAGAGTGCTATTAAAGTCTATAATAATATCATAGATAAATTTAAAGATAGCTCTAATGTAGAGCTTTTAAAATTTTATGCTAAAGCAGAAAAATTTAAAGCTACTATGCTAAATAGAGATGAAGCTATATATATATATGATGAAATAGCAGATAAATTTAAAGAGAGTAGTAATATAGAGCTTTTAAAATTATATGTCAATGCACAAAATGCTAAAGCTACTCTATCAATAGATGAGAGCGATACTATTGAGATTTATGATGAAATAATAGATAGACTTCAAGATACAAAAGATATGGAACTATTAAAAGAGCTCGTTGATATAGAGTTTTCTAAAGCATATCTTATTAATAATAGTGATGAGGCTATTGAACTATATGATGATATTATCCAAAAACTTAGTCCCTATAGTGAATTTAAAGATAAAGTCTCTGATGCACTATTTGCTAAAAGTTATATTATAGCAAAAGAGGATAAAGAGGCTTCTATGGAGATATTAGATAAAATTATTGATAAATATCGAGATAATAAGAATAGAGGTTCTTCACAAAACTTTGAATATGCTGTTATAAATAACATTGAATTAGCACTTGTTACTAATAGAGATGATAGAGAGTATAGAGAATTAGCAAATCAATCACTATTAGATATAAAAGATACAAAACCTCAATTAGAGATGCTTCAAATCTTAAAAGATGCACAAGATATAAATCAAGATGAGGCTATGGAAAGATGGAAAGATAAATATAAAAATTATAAATTTGATAATTGGAGTTTTGATACTCTAAAAGAGTGGAATAATCAGATGGAAGATAGAGAAGAGAGAGCTAGAATAAAAACTTATATTAATGAGTTTAGCAAACATAGTAGCTAAAGAGCTAGAGGCTTCATAACTAGCAGATTTCAACAAATCTGAATTTGAAAGGCTTTCTGATTTATAGTCTTAAAGGTTAGTTCCTAGCCCAAGAGACTCCAATCCTCTCTTCTATATATTCTTACTAGCGTTAATATCAGCATTATCTTCATAATGACACTTTAAACACTTGAATTTAGACTGAGTTTTACGATTGTTTTTATCTATATACCCACACCTATTGCAAGTTTGACTTCTATATTGTGGGTTAACTTTTACAAATAGTTTCTCATTAAGCATAGTCTATTTATTGAGTCTTAGTATTTTAAATCGTTCACTATCTTGCTTTAAAATTGAGTAGCTCTAATTGTTCCAATTAAAAGATTGATTTATATCTTTTGATGATTTAAATTTTGGGAAATCTAGATTTATTGCTTTTGCTTTCTCTTTTGAAGTTATCGCTTTTTCTTTTGCTCCTCTTTCCAAAGATTGAGACAGATATTATAGGCTTGATTATAGATAAATATTTGATGGTCTAAGATAGATTGACTCTTTTTAGGTAAGATAGATTTGGAATATCTAGTTTACTCAAGTATCAATTCTTTTTGTTTATTTATATTTTTTATTATGTTTATTTTACTAAATATCTCTTTAGCTATGCTCTTCTATTCATCCCCGTCTTAGAGTTCGGGGTTTTCTTGAAGATTTTTTGATAAATTAGCTCCAAAACTACATCCATCTTCTATCTTATTAACCCTATTTAAATGTCGTCCTCCCTCAAAAGGGGTATTACAAAAAGCTTCTATTATACTCTCAACAACACCTCTACCAACAACTCTTTCTCCAAAAGCTAATATATTAGCATCATTATGAGCTCTACTCATGGAAGCAGTATAGGCATCGTGACACAATGCAGCTCTTATTCCTTGAATTTTATTTGCCGAAATAGAAATTCCAATACCTGTTCCACATATTAAAATACCAAAACTTCCTTTATCTTTGATGACAGCATTTGCACATTTTTTAGCAAAATCGGGATAATCAACCCTATCTGCACTATTTGGTCCTAAATCTATAATCTCATGCCCTAAAGAACGAACAATATCTTTTGTAAATTCTTTTATAACATATCCTGCATGGTCTGTTGCTATATAAAATCTCATACTACCTCCTATTTAATATCTTGGTTTTTCATATTGAATACTATTTACAAATCTACCAACTCTATCCCATCTTATCTTTTTAGTATCATTATCCCATGAGAAATAGATAAACCAAGGTTTTCCAATAACTAAACTATACGGAACAGAACCCCAAAAACGACTATCATTAGAGTTATCTCTATTATCCCCCATCATATAAAATCTATCTTTTTCAATCTTTTTATATAATGCATTTACAGGTTGTCCTTTTACCCTAAAAATATTTCCTCCTAACTCTCTTACATATATTGGACTCATATCTATACCATCTTTACTATACATATAACTCTCTATAAGAAGTTTAAATATATTTTCATGTCCATTAGGATTATATTGAATACCTGGATATTTACTCATATATGGATTATCTACCCATAACTGTCCATAAAATTTCTTAATCTTATCTTTAGGATAGTTATCTTTAATATATTTATCTCCCTCTTTAAAATGAATATATAGATGTTTATTTTGATATATAATCTCATCTCCACCTATAGCTACACATCTTTTTACATAGTGAACTTTATGATTATTTGGATATAAAAATATAACTATATCACCTCTTTTCGGTTTATCCCCCTCTATGAGGTGTCCATTATTATTAAAATCAGGTACTAATGGTATCTCTATCCATGGAAGTTTTGGAATTGGAATACCATATACAAATTTTTTAGCAAATAAAAAATCACCTATAAGAAGCGTTCTTTTCATAGAACCAGATGGAATTACAAATGATTGTATTACAAAAAATATAAGAAATAATACAATAATAATTGTACCTACCCAAGAGTTAGAGAACTTATAGAGTCTCTTTAAAGTGTTTTTCATTATAAACTCTCTCCAAACTCTTTTGTAGCTTTTAATGTATTTGATAGAAGCATAGCAATAGTCATAGGACCAACACCTCCTGGGACGGGAGTTATATATGAACATTTTGGAGCAACTCTTTTAAAATCAACATCTCCAACTAAAGAGCCATTATCTAATCTATTAATTCCAATATCAATAACTACTGCGCCATCTTTTACCATATCTTCTTTTATTAAATTAACAACTCCAACACCTACTATTATGATATCAGCTTTTCTAGTATGAGAGGCTAAATCTTTAGTATAAATATGAGTTATAGTTACTGTAGCATTTCTATTTAAAAGAAGTAGTGCCATGGGTTTTCCAACAATATTACTAGCCCCAACTACGACAATATCTTTTCCCTCTAGTTCAATATTATACTCATCAAACATCTTCATAACTCCCAATGGAGTACATGCTACAAAACTATCTAAATTTGTAACCATTCTACCTACATTATAAGCATGAAACCCATCAACATCTTTTTTAGGGTCAATTACCTCTAAGATTTTAGTGGTATCTATATGTGGAGGAAGTGGTAATTGAACTAAAATACCATGAATATGAGGATTATTATTCATCATAGTAATAATTTGAATTATCTCATCTTCAGTTATACTCTCTGGCATCTTATGTGCAATTGAGTAAAAACCTACAGCCTTACAGGCTTTCTCTTTCATAGATACATAGGCATGACTTGCTGGGTCATCACCAACAATAATAACAGCAAGACCTGGTACAATATTTTTCTCTTTTTTAAGTTTTTCTACCTCTTTTTTTACAGATGATTGGACTTTTTTAGATAATGATTTTCCATCAATAATTTGCATTATTTTCTCGTTTTGAATAAATTTTCGCTATTATATCAAAAAATCTTTTATTAAAGGGCATTTCTAATATGAGACTTATACTACTTCTGTTACCTATTTTTCTTATATCCGATAATAGTACTACAAGAGATAGCTTCTTATCTGATATTGAGTATGGAAAGATGCTATATAATAATCCAAGAGGAATACCTTGTAGTAAATGTCATGGAAAAAGGGGAAAAGGTGGGCATAAAATTGCTAAATATTATGATAAATATGGAAACCCTAAACTCTTAAAGGGGAGTAATATTACAAAATATAGCCTAAAAGAGTTAAAAGATAGTCTATCTAATAGATTTAAAAATAGACAAAACCATAGAATAGTAAGGCATAGAATTATGCCTATCTATTACTTGACAGATGAGGAGATAAGAGCGATATACCTTTACCTAAAAGGTAATAAAAAATAGCTCTACTTAGTACAGTTAGTCTCTAATTTTTCTAATGAAATAAATCCACAACCCTCATCACCTGTATCTTTATCATTAGTTAAAAGGTCAATTCCACTACTACTACCTGCTTCTTCTCCAACAACTGCACTCTCTTCTACTCCTTTTTTATCCTTTTTACTAAAAAATTCTATAATATCTTTATCTCCATTAATAATATTAATATTTTTCTTCTCTTTAATAATTAAAATAGGGATTGTTTTAAAGTTTAAAAAAGTTGCAAAGTTTCTAGCCTCAATATTATCAATACTTAATTTAGTAAATTTAATATCATGCTCTTTTAAATACTCTTTTACCTTTTTACAGTGAGGACAAGTTGGAGATTGGATTAAATAGTTACCACTATCTTTTACAAATACAGCAGATTTTGGAACTGCTAAAAAACTAAGAGCTGTAAATATAGATATAGCAAGTGGTGCTACCATAAGAAAATATTTTTTTGTAGATAGAAGTGTAATAACTACTAAAAATGTATATACACCCATACAGAACTTACACATTTCTGGTGATGCATAAAATTGATAACCCAACATTATAGTCTCAAAAAGAAGTGAAGCTACTAATACTAAAAAAAATAGTTTCTCACTAACTTTTTTATTGAAACTAAGTATTCCTATAATTAAAATAACTATTGCATCAAAAACACCTATAAAATTTAGATAAATACTATCAAATCTTAATAGACTATCGGCTAAAAGACACCCTGTAGATGCACATAGACTAGAGTGAAATAGTTTTAATACAGCCTCTGTTGTAACATATATAAAAAATAGAGCTGGTAAGTAAATAAATGATACTTTTTTCATTAAAATTCTCCTTATATAATAATCTGAGATTATATTAAGATTTATATAAAATACTGTTTATTTTCTACTATTAATAATCTATATCATTGTTTACATTTTAACAAAAATATTATTTTATATTAAATAATGTTTAATATTAATAGTGATATAATTTAAAATAAAAAAAATTACTATTTAATATTTTATACTATATTAATATATTAAATAATTTTTTTTGTTATATTCGATACAATACAATTTTAATTTAAAAGAGGATGATAATGTTTAAAACTATCTTATATATCTTAATAATATCTATTTTTATAGGTTGTACAACAAAAGAGGATTTTATACTTTTTAACAAAGCTGATTTTAATCAGTCAAAAAGAGTTATAGATAATAGAGAGTTTAAAAATATTAAATTTGAATATAAAGTTGTACCACATGACAGAGTCTCGATTATTGTATATCAACATCCAGAATTTAGTATATCTACATTAGGAAATGGAACAAATGATAGAGGAATTTTAGTCAACTCAAAAGGTGATATAAGACTACCTCTAATTAAATCTATACATATAGCAGGATTAACACAAACAGAGGCCGAAGAGAAGATAGAGAGTGCTTTTAAGAGATATATTAAATCACCAGATATATATTTTGAAGTTTTAAATAAAAGAGCTTATGTTATAGGAGAGGTTAATAATCCTGGAGAAGTAAAATTAGATAATGAGCAATTAAGCTTAATTCAAGTTTTAGCTAAAGCAGGAGACTTAACAGATAGTGCAAATAGAAAAGCTATAATGATTTTAAAAAGTGGTGAAGATAGAATAAATTCTCAAATTGTTGACTTAACAAATTTTAATTCACTTAAAAATGCAAATTTAATGATTAGACCAAATGATATTGTATATGTATTACCAAATAATATGAAACCATTTAATATTGGAGTAGATGAAGTTAATCCAATCTTTAGACTTATAAGTAATGCTCTATCACCTTTTATTACTATTAAATTACTAAAAGATTGGAGTAATTAATTATGGAGTTTTCTAAAAAAGAGGAGTTTAAATTAAAAGATGTACTTAAAATAATATGGTATCACATACCATTTATTATTATAATGATAATTATAGGAGTTATTCTCTCTAGTCTATATCTCTATTTTCAACCACCTATATATAGTGCAAATGGAAGTATGGAAGTTATTACTTATGATAGAAGCAATATTCAAACTGATGATATACTTCAAAATACCTTCTATGCAAATAAAGAGGTAGATAAAGAGTTAGAGAAGTTAATAACCTATGAAGTTAATAAAAAAGTTATAGACAATATGGATTTAGAGACCCAATTTTTTATTAAAGATGGATATAGAAATATTGAGATATATAAAGATAAAGTTCCAATAAAAATTAAAGTCAAAAGTGTCCAAGATAATTTTTTAGGTAGAAAAGTTAAACTTATACCATATAAAGATGGATATAAATTAAAAATATATTATACTATTATTGAACATATATCAAAAAATATATTTAAAAAAAATATAATTACTATTGATAATAGACTATTTCCATATAATAAACCTATAAAAACTAAATATTTTGAGATAACTATATCTAAAAAAAGGGATTTAAAAAAACCAATCTATTTTCAACTTAATGGAGATAGTAAAGATATATATGATAATATAGTAAAAAATAGACTTTTTGTTATTCAAAAAAATAAAAATGCTCCAATTATAGATATATCTTATGAAGATAACATACCAAAAAGAGCAACAGAGTATATAAATAAATTACTTTTAGTCTTCCAAAATGAGGGAAGAATTGAAAAGAGTAAAAGAAATAATCAACTATCAGCTTTTATTGCTCAACAGTTATCTCAAAATAGAAAAGAGTTAAAAGAGGCAGAGAGGGCTTTAGAAAAATATAAGATTAAACATAGAGCAATAAAAACATCTACACAAGCAGATTTACTTATTAGAGATTTAAATAATATAGATGTTGCTATCTCAGAAAATCATTTAAAAGAGATGATTGTTGATAATGTATTAAATAGACTTCAAAATAATGATTTTAAATCTATAGGTTCTCTACTAGTGCAACTAAATGATAAAGTAAATACACAATTAATTCAATCACTACAAAAACTTGAATTAGAAGAGAGCAGACTTAGCTCTGAATATACTAATGAGTATCCAAAATTAATAGTTATTCGTAAACAGATTGATATAACTAAACAGAAGATACTAAAAAATATAGAGAGTTTAAAACTATCTATTATGGATAAAAATAAAAATTTAGAAAGATTAAAATCTATAAAAGAGAGAGAACTCCAAAGACTTCCCGTAGATGAAATAAATATTGTTAATTTAAATAGAAAATATCAATTAAAATTGGAAATGAATAGCTATCTATTAAAAAAACAACAAGAGAATGATACAATTAAATCAGCTATTATATCTGATTATAAAATAGTTGAAAGGGCATATCCTCCTAAAAAACCTATAAAACCTAAAAGAACTCTAATTCATGTTTTAGCAATATCCACAGCTATTTTAATTGGTATTATTTTATCTCTTTTACATAACTCTTTGAGTGGTAAAATTAAAAATATAGATGATATTGAAAAGATTACAACAATACCTATATATGGTTTAATTCCTACTTTTAGAAAAAAAAGAAAACCTATTATAAAAGTATTTCAAGAACCTCAATCAATAGTAGCTAATAGCTTCAGGGATTTAAGAACCAATTTGCAATTTACATTAAATAAGAATAGTTCAAATATTATTTTAATAACATCCATTTTACCTAAGCAGGGAAAAAGTGTAATAGTTTCTAATTTAGGAGCAATTTTTCAATTAGCTGGATATAAGAGTATAGTTATAGATTTAAATTTAAAAAATCCATCTTTAAATAGATTTTTTAATATAGATGGCTCACATGAGGGTATGAGTAGTTATCTAAGAGGAGATAGTAATATGAGTGATATTATATTTAAAACAGCATATCCAAATTTAGATATTATCACTGCTGGTAAAATAGCTACAAATCCTTCAGAACTAATTATATCTCATAGATTAGAGATAATGTTAAATAAACTAAAAGAGGTCTATGATTATATAATAATAGATTCTACAGACTTAAGCTCATCTAAAGATACACTTCATTTAATGAGATATAGCAGTATAAATCTTATTGTTTTAAAAATAAATAGTTTAAAAAAGAAATATATAAGAGGGTTAGAGAAAATAATTAATAGATATAAATTAAAAAATATTGGATTTATTATTAATTTTACTAAAAAAAGAGTAGATAACTATATTTAAAGGAGATAAAATGAAAGGTATTATTCTAGCAGGTGGAAATGGAACAAGATTATATCCTATTACAAGAGGAGTATCAAAACAGCTACTTCCAATATATGATAAACCTATGATTTATTATCCATTATCAGTTCTAATGTTAGCTGGAATAGAGAATATCTTAATTATTACTACCCCAAATGATTTAAACAACTATAAAAGAGTTTTAGGGGATGGCTCAAAATGGGGCATATCTATAAGTTATATAACTCAACCATCTCCAGATGGACTAGCTCAAGCCTTTATATTGGGAGAAGAGTTTATTGGAGATGATAATGTCTCTCTTATCTTAGGAGATAATATATTTTATGGTCCAGGACTAATTCCATTAGTTAAAAAAGCATCAAAATTAAAAAATGGAGCAATAGTATTTGGTTATCAAGTAAAAGACCCTGAAAGATTTGGTGTTATTGAGTTTGATAAAAATAGAAGAGCTATTAGTATAGAAGAGAAACCTAAAAATCCAAAATCTGATTTTGCAGTTACTGGACTCTACTTTTATAGTAATAGTGTAATTGATATTGCAAAAAAAATTAAACCATCAGATAGAGGTGAATTAGAGATAACATCTATAAATGAGGAGTATTTAAAAAGAGGAGAGCTTAGAGTAGAAGTATTAGGTAGAGGTTTTGCATGGTTGGATACAGGTACTCACGATAGCCTACTTTCAGCTAGTCTATTTGTTCAAACAATAGAACAGAGACAGGGTTATAAGGTAGCATGTTTAGAGGAAATTGCTTACAATAATAGTTGGATAACAAAAGATGATGTATTAAAAATTGCATCACAACTAGATAAAAATAGTTATGGATTATATTTAAAGGATTTAGTCAAATGATAAATATTTTAGTAACAGGTGGAGCAGGATTTATTGGAAGTAATTTTATACCATATTTTTTGGATAAATATGAAAATTACAAAATTATAAACTTAGACTCTCTAACCTATGCAGGTAATTTAGAAAACCTTAAAGAGGTTGAAAATAGTAATAGATATAAATTTATAAAAGGAAATATATGCAATCAAAATTTAGTTGAATTTATATTTAATGAGTATGATATAAGGGCTGTTATCCACTTTGCAGCAGAGAGCCATGTGGATAACTCAATTAGAAATCCATCAATATTTATGGAGACAAATGTTAATGGAACTTTTAATCTTTTAAATAGTGCATATAGATATTGGATGAGTAGTCCATTTAAATATAGAGATAATTATAAAAAGTGTATATTTACTAAAGAAACTCCCGTTGGTCGTTTTCATCATATATCAACTGATGAGGTTTACGGAAGTTTAGGAGAGAGTGGACTATTTAGAGAAGATACCCCTTATGCTCCAAATTCCCCATATAGTGCAAGTAAAGCTAGTAGCGACATGATAGTCAGAAGCTATCACCATACTTATGGATTAGATACAGTTATTACAAACTGTTCTAATAATTATGGAGCAAAACAGCATAGCGAAAAATTAATTCCTACTATTATTAGAAAAGCTTTAAGTGGTGAACCTATACCAATATATGGAGATGGGAAAAATATTAGAGATTGGTTATTTGTTCAAGACCACTGTTATGGTATAGATTTGGTTTTTCATAATGGAAAATCTGGAGATACATATAATATAGGAGGGGAAAATGAGAAGAGAAATTTAGATATAGCAAAGATTATATGTGAAATATTAGATAGAAAAGTCCCAAAAAAAGAGTCATATAAGAGATTAATAACTTTTGTAGAAGATAGAGCAGGACACGATAGAAGATATGCAATAGATGCCACAAAGATAAAAAATGAGTTGGGCTGGAGAGCCAAAGAGAGTTTTGAGAGTGGAATTGAAAAAACAATTAATTGGTATTTAAATAATAAAAAGGATATAAAATGACCTATGTAACAAAAATATATATGCCACCAAAAGAGAAATTTAAAAAATATATAGATGGAATATATGAGAGTGGTTGGCTTACAAATAATGGACCATTAGTACAAGAGTTGGAGAAGAGATTAGAGGAGTATCTAGGTGTAAAAAATCTTCTATGTATATCTAGTGGAACCGATGCCCTTCAATTTGCATATAGACTACTTGAACAAGATGGAAAAGAGGTAATCACAACACCTTTTAGTTTTGTATCGACAACAAGTGCTATTGTAGCAGAGAGATTAACTCCTATATTTGCTGATATTGACAAAGAGACATATAATATAGACCCATCTAATATAGAAAAACTTATTACAGATAAGACTGTTGCAATAGCCCCATGTCATGTATTTGGAAATGCTTGTGATATAGATAGAATTGATAAAATTGCTAAAAAACATAATTTAAAAGTGCTATATGATGCCTCACATGCATTTGATGTTAAATATAAAAATAGACATATATTAAACTATGGAGATATCTCTATTATTAGTTTTCATGCAACTAAAATGTTTCATACTATTGAGGGTGCAGCTATTGTTATTAAAGATGATGAGTTATATGAGAAGGCAAAAATAGTTAGAAACTATGGCATAGATGCACCTGATTCTGTTGCAATGCTTGGAATTAATGCAAAAATCAACGAAGTTGAAGCTGCAATGGGGCTATGTATGTTAGATGAAGAGGAGAGAATTTTTAAAGAAAGAAAAGCAAGTTATAACTTCTATAAAAAGAAGTTACGAAATTATGTTCAATTTCAGAAGAGAAATTCAGATGCTACTCAGAGCTATAGCTATTTTCCTATAGTATTTAAAAATGAATATGAGATGAAAAGAGTAAGAGAAGAGTTATTAAAAGAGAATATTGCAGCAAGACAATATTTTAAACCATCTCTTGATACTCTCCCATATGTCAAATCTAAAGTAATGAAAAACTCAAGAGATATTGCAAGTAGAATTTTAGTAATTCCAATGCACTCAAATGTAGAGCCGAGTGTTAGCAAAATTATTATCGATACCTTAGAGAAGATAAGAAATAAAGAAGAGTGTTTAAATTATGATAGTAGGAAGTAATCAACCATACCTCTTTGCATATATTGGATATTGGCAACTTATAAATCTCGCTAATATATATGTTATATCAGATAGTATGCAATATATTAAAAAGGGTTATATCAATAGAAATAGTATTCTAATTAATAATAAAAAACATCTATTTACATTAGAGGTTAAGGGGGTTCATGGGAATAGTCTAATAAATGAGATAAAAGTTGGAAATAACTCTAAAAAAATAATAAAAACTATATTTCATGCCTATAAAAAAGCTCCATATTTCAATGAGGTATATCCATTAATTGAAAATATTTTAAATAATAGAGAAAAAAATTTAGCAAAATATATAGGTTATTCTATTAAAAAAGTCTCTAACTATTTAGATATAGATACTAAATTTGTATATTTAAGTGATTTACAAGGAGAGACTACTCTAAAAGCACAAGCTAGAACAATTGATATATGTAAAAGAGTTGGAGCTACTAAATATGTTAATGCTATTGGTGGACAAGAGTTATATAGTAAAGAAGATTTTTTAAAAGAGAATATAGAGTTAAACTTTTTAAGAACAGATGAATTTAAATATAAGCAATTTAATGGTGAGTTTATACCTCATCTCTCTATTATTGATGTGATGATGTTTAACTCAAAAGATGAGATAAAAAAAATATTAAATCGATTTACACTCATATAAAATAAAAGGATTATAGGTGAAAGTATCAGATTATATAGTAAATTTTTTAGTAGAAAATAAGATAGACAAAGTATTTAGTTATATTGGTAAAAATGCACATATATGTGATTCTATAGATAAAAATAAAAATATAGAAAATATATTTACAATACATGAACAGGGTTGTGGTTTTTCTGCTGAAGGGTATGCTAGAGCAACAGGTAAAACAGGTGTAGCTACAGCAACAAGTGGACCTGGTGCTACTAATCTAGTAACAGCAGTAGCTGATTGCTATTTTGACTCTATCCCATCTATATTTATTGTAGGTGATGTTCCTCCTTATGAGTGTAAACAAAACAGAGATATAAGACAATTTGGATTTCAAGAGACAGATATTGTATCTATATGTAAACCGATTACAAAATATGCAACAGCTATAAATAGTTTAGATGAGCTTAGATATAAACTTGAAAAGGCATATTTCCTATCTCGAAATGGAAGAAAAGGACCTATAGTTATTAGTCTGCCTGAGAATTTACAATTTAGAATCGATTTTAATCCTAAAAAAAGTAATTCTTTTTTTAAAAGTAAAGAGTATGAATTATTAAAGGAGAAGAGTAGAGATATTAGTAGAGATATTAAAAAAACTATAGAATTAATTAATAGTGCAAAAAGACCTCTAATCCTAGTAGGTGGAGGTGTTAGATTATCTAATGGTGTTAAAGAGTTAAGAGAGTTTTTAAAAAATAGCAATATCCCTATAGTCTATTCATTAATGGGAAAAGATGCTATTAGTGATGAGTATAAGTATAATTTAGGATTTATTGGAAATTTTGGAACTAGATATGCAAATCTAACTATTGCAAACTCTGATTTACTTATAGTCTTAGGCTCAAGATTGGATAATCTTCAAACAGGAAGAAAAATAGAGACATTTGCAAGAGGTGCAAAGATTATTCAAGTAGATATAGATAGAGGAGAGCTTGGCATTAGAATGGATATAGATTTAGCTATAAACTATGATATTAAAGAGTTTTTAATCAAAGTAAATAAACTTAATAATCTATCTTTAAATATTAAAGCTTGGCAAGAAAAAGTTTTAGAATATAAAAAAACATATCCTATTAATTATACTTTAAATGGAGCAAAAAAAATAGGAAACTCAATTATATCTAAACTATCAAAAGAGTTAAGAGATGATGATATTATATGTGTGGATGTGGGTGAACATCAAATGTTAGTAGCTCAATCTCTAAAAGTAAAAAATAATCAACGAGTACTCTTCTCTGGTGGATTTGGAGCGATGGGATTTGCATTACCATCTGCAATCGGAGCTACAATAGGAACTAATAGAAGAGCTATTATTATATCTGGAGATGGTGGATTTCAGATGAATATACAAGAGTTAGAGATAATAAAGAGACGAAATTTACCTATTAAGATATTTATTATAAATAATAATAGTCTACACATGGTTAAACTGAGACAAGATACATATTTAGAGGGTAACTCGGTTGGCTCAAAAAAAGACTACTCTGTCCCAAATTTCAAAAAAATTGGAAAGGCTTATGGGATAGAGAGCTATAGAGTATCTAAGTTAAAAAATATTAAAAAAATATTTAAAAAGAGTCTTAAAAATGATGAAGCTCAAATTATAGATATAGAAATAAGTGCTGATATGACAACTGTTGAACCTAGATTAGACTTTAATAGAGCCTTTGAGGATATGAAACCATATTTAAGTAGAGATGATTTAAAAAAGCAGATGTTAATTAAATTAGTATAAAAATTATGAGAGAAATAAGATGAGTAATATAAAATCAAAAGGAATACAGGCTTTTATATGGGATTTAATTGGTAAAGTTGGTATTCATGCCTCTAGTTTTATAGTTATGATTATCTTAGCAAGACTATTAACTCCTGCTGATTTTGGATTAATTGCTATGATTATGGTAATAGTTGGTATTGCTACAATATTTTCAGATATAGGACTTGGAGGTGCAATTATACAGAGACGAAGAGTTCTTCAAATACACTACTCATCTGTATTTTTCTTTAATATAAGTGCAGGTTTTATATTAACTATATTAACTTTTTTTTCAGCCAATTTAATTGCTAACTTTTATAAAAATACAGAGTTAATTCCTATAGTCCAAACTATCTCAACTCTTTTTACAATTAGCTCTTTTCACGCTTTACAAATAGTTATTTTAAGAAAAGAGTTAAATTATAAACTATTAACTCAAGTAACTCTTATAGCTTCTATATCTAGTGGTATTATAGGAGTAGTATTGGCATTTTTAGATTTTGGAGTATGGAGTTTAGTTGCACAGATACTCTCTCGTGAATTAATTACTAACATTATAATATGGAAAAAAACATCTTGGATACCATCTTTTGCATTCTCATTTAAAGCATTAAAACAGCTTTGGGGATATGGATTTAATATGTTTCTATCTGGAGTTATAGATACAATCTATGAAAAATTAGATTATATGCTCATTGGTAAACTATTTTCTCCTTCCATATTGGGTTTTTTTCATCAGGCAAAACAGTTAAATCTATTTGTTATTAAATACTCATCTGGAAGTTTGATGTCTGTACTATTTCCTGTATTGAGTAAAATACAAAAAGATATATTTTATTTTAGAAGAGTTGTTATTAAATCATTAGGAATAATATGTTTTATAACCTTTTTTATACTTGGAGAGTTATATATAACAGCAGATGAATTAATAGTTGGACTATTTGGAAATAAGTGGGAAGCATCTATATACTATTTTAAAATCTTAGCTCTAAGTGGATTTGCATACCCTATTAGTGCGTTAATGGTAAATATTTTGAGTAGTAGAGGAAAATCTAAAGAGTTTTTAAAATTAGAGATATATAAAAAAATAATACAATCTATAAATCTATATATTCTATATCTTTATGGAATAGATACTTTTCTATATGGACTAATTATAACATCAATATTAGCAACCTCATTAAATATTAAATTTGCAACTAATGAAATTGGATTATCTTTTATAACTATTATAAGACCAATTATTATTAGTACAATAATAACTACTACAGTTACTATCCCTATAGTTTTTATTACAGATTTTATTCATTTTAATGATTTTTTTATGATTATTATAAAAAGTCTACTTTTTATGACGTTTTATATAGCTATTAATTGGATATTTAAAGTTAAATCATTTGAATATATTATGAAACAGATAAAAACCTATATTAAATAAGAAATTAAATAAAAGGATAATAAGAATATGATAGATAAAAGAGAAGAAGATATTATAAAAAATTGGAAAAATAGTGATATAGTAGTAACTATCGCTTGTGTCACTTATAACCATGAATATTATATCAATAAAGCACTTGATAGTTTTTTAATGCAAGAGACAAGTTTTCCTTTTGAGATAATCATACATGATGATGTATCAACAGATAGAACGGTAGATATAATAAGAGAGTATGAGACAAAATTTCCAAATATTATAAAACCTATATATCAAAAAGAGAACAAGTTCTCACAAGGCATTAATCCGATGTCTTTTATATTTCCAAAAGTAAAAGGCAAATATATAGCATTTTGTGATGGAGATGATTTTTGGACAGATAAGAAAAAATTACAAATTCAAGTAGAGAGTATGGAAAAAAATCCAGAAGTTAATATGAGTTTTCACTCTGTATATGAGTTTATTAATGGAAAAAAGAGAAGAGTGTTATCTAAACAAGCAGATAGCAATAGAATATTTAACACAAAAGAGATTATTTTAGGTGGTGGAGAATTCTGCCCTACTACATCTTTAATGTTTAGAAAAAAATTAATATTAGAAGTTCCAAAATATATTACCAGAATAATACCAGGAGATTATCCTATGCAAATAATAGGTTCTAATAGAGGTGGTGCTTTATATATCAATAGATGTATGTCTGCATACAGAGTTGGGGAGGCTACATCTTGGAGTAATATAACTATGAAAAATTCTCAAAAACAGAAAAATCATCTATTATCTTTTCATAAAATGTTAACTATAGTAAATGAGTATCTAAATAATAGATTTGACAAAGAGATAAAAGAGATTATATATAATAGTAGTTTAGCTTTTATAAAAAGGAGAACTATTGACATATCTATAAGAGATGAGATATTTAATAGATATAGAGAGCTATTCTCTAAAAAACAAAAAATATTATGGTATCTATTATATAGAAATCAAGATTTACATAATGGATTAGCAAAAATTAAAAATATGGAATTTTTAAAATAAAATGAAAATATTATTTATTATTAGCTCATTAAATGTAGGTGGTGCTGAGAAAATTTTAACAACTCTTGCAAACCATTTTAGTAATATGGGATATAAAATAACTATTCTAATAGCCTCTAAAAGGAACTATTTTTTCCCTTTAAATAGAGATATAGAAATAAAAGAATTAAAAAGAGTAAAACCTATATTTATATTAATAAAAGAGTTAAAAAAGGAGATTTTATTAATTAATCCAGATATTATTATTAGTTTTATTTCAGAGATGAATATATTAGCAACTATTGCATCAAAATTAGCTAATAAACCAATATTAGTCTCAGAGAGAAGTGCTTATGATTTTTTAGATATTAAACCTATATGGAAAAAAGTTAGAAGAATTATCTATCCATTTGTAGATGGACTTGTTGTATTAACTAATGCTGATAAAGATAGATACTATTTTGTAAAAAATAGATATAAGATTGAGAACCCTCTTATATTGAAACAAAATCATTCAAATATTAAAAGAGAAAAAATAATACTAGCTGTTGGGAGATTAAATCCTATAAAGGGATTTGATTTATTAATTAAAGCATTCTCAAAAATTAAAAACAGTGAATGGAGATTAAGAGTTGTAGGAGAGGGAGAGGAGAGAGAAAAACTTGAAAGGTTAATTTATAGATTAAATTTAAAAAATAGGGTTAAGTTAGTAGGTCTAGTAAAAGATGTAGAGATAGAGTATAAGAGAGCCTCTATATTTGTACTATCTTCAAAAACAGAGGGTTTTCCTGGTGTACTATGTGAGGCAATGGGGTATGGTTGTGCTGTTATATCTTTTGATTGTCCATCAGCCCCTAGAGAGATTATAACAGATAATCAAGATGGTCTATTGGTTGAGTCTAATAATATAGAAGAGTTAACTTCTAAGATAGATTATTTAATAGATAATCCTAAAGTAAGAGATAGACTAAGTTCTAATGCAACAGAAATTTCTAAAAGACTCTCTATAGATATGATTGGTATTAAATGGTTTAGATTAATAGATAAAATAGTAAAAAGGGGATAATTAAATGTGTGGAATAGTAGGATTTAATGGTAAGAATAGTAAAAAACTAGAAGCCATGATAAACTCAATTAGACATAGAGGACCAGATGATAGTGGAACTTTTGAAAGTCAAAACTTCTCATTAGGTCATGTTAGATTATCTATTTTAGATTTAAGTTCACATGGACATCAACCAATGAATTATAAAAATTTATCAATGGTCTATAATGGAGAGATATATAACTTTAAAGAGATAAGAGATGAGCTAAAAACTTATGGTTATAGATTTAACTCATATAGTGATAGTGAGGTAGTATTGAAAGCATACCATAAGTGGGGAGTAGATGCAATTAATAGATTTATTGGAATGTTTGCAATTGCTATATATGATAATATATCTTCAGAGTTAACTCTTATTCGAGATAGAGTTGGAGTTAAACCACTATACTACTATTTTGATGGTAGTAATTTTATTTTTGCTAGTGAACTAAAAGCGATTATGGAATTTTTTAGAAATAGTAAAAAGCTAAAAATTAGTAAAGATGCACTATTTGAGTATTTTAAGTTTGGATATATCTCTTCAAATCTATCTATTTTTGAAAACTGCTATAAAGTTCCAGCAGGAAACTATCTTATATTTGATATACAAAAATCTAAAATAGAGATAAAAGAGTATTGGTCAATTTTACCATTTTTTGAACTTCCAAAATTTAAAAAGAGTGAAGAGGAGTTAATTGATGAGTTGGAGTCTATATTAATAAAAGCTTTTAGATATAGAATGGTATCTGATGTACCTATAGGCATATTTTTAAGTGGAGGGGTTGATAGTAGTATTGTAGCATCGATTTTACAAAAACACTACGGAAATATACACACCTTTACAATAGGTTTTAAAGAAGACAAATATAATGAAGCTAGATATGCTAAAGAGGTAGCAGAATATATAGGAACAACCCATACAGAGAGATATTTAGATGCTTCAGGTGCCAAAGATATATTAGATAGATTTGTTGAGATTTATGATGAACCATTTGGAGATAGTAGTGGAATACCAACAACTTTAGTATCTCAAATAGCAAGAGATGCAGATGTAAAAGTTGTATTAAGTGCAGATGGTGGAGATGAGATATTTTGTGGATATAGTAGATATTGGACTATTAATAGTATTGGAGAGAAGATATTTAAAATTCCATATCCTATTAGAAGTGGAATTGGCTCTATTATGGATTTAATAGGTGATAATAATATCTCGAAAATTATAACTAATAGCAATATAGAGTTTAAATATAAATTGATACATAAAATTTTAAAAAATAGTAATAGTTGGAAAGATATATACCTAGCATTAACAAGTTATGATATAGATGAATTATTAGATTTTACAAAAAAGATAGATGAGGTTAGCTTTAAAGTTGGAGAAAAGATAGCTCCTATGCAGGGTATGATGTTGTGGGATTATCATAGATATATGGTTGATGATATTTTAACTAAAGTTGATAGAGCTACAATGAGTCTATCTATTGAAGGAAGAGAGCCACTCCTTGACCACACAATAGCTGAATTTATGGCACAAGTTCCATTTGAGATGAAATATAAAAATGGAGATAGTAAATATCTACTAAAAAAAGTTTTAGAGAGATATATTCCAAAGGAGATGATATATAGAAAAAAGATGGGATTTGGTATTCCTATATTTGAATGGTTTAGTTCAGATTTAAAAAAACTATTTGAGATATATTTTCAAAAATCTAAACTAGATAGACATAACCTCTTAAACAAAAAATATATATATAAAGAGTATAAAAAATTAAGTAAAAAAAATGTTGTATTATTATGGAATATTTTAATATTTCAGATGTGGTATGAGAAATATATAAAATAGAGGATATAGTTATGATAGATGAGAGATACTCTATTGATAGTAGATATATAATGGTTAGTCTAATACTTATCCCTATAGTTTCACTATTGGGTGCATATTTAGATAACAATATTGCTATATTTACACTCCCTTATATATTTATAGCTATTGGGATTATATTTCTATCTATTATTAATAGAGTTGAGAATATTAAAAATGGTATATATATTTTTTTAATATTCTTTCTTATATATCTTATATATACATTTATTATACACTTTGGTCTTATGGAGTACTACAATACTCCATATCCATTTGTAGAATCTGATGAAGGTCTATTTCATGAGGGTGCTAGAGATGTTGCTAACAAGATTAGATTAAGTTATAAATTTGAAGATATAGCTAAAATAAAAGGTTATTTAGATTTACCTGGATCAATATATTTTAATGCTCAAATCGCAAGATTATCTAAACTTTTTGGAAAACATACATTTTTAGTTCAAAAAGAGGCAGTTACTTTAATATCAGCTCTTATTCCTAGTATAATGTACTCTATTGCTAAATTATATTTTAATGAAAAAATATCTACTACTGTAGCTATAGTCTATGGATTATTTTCATTTGTTCCATATCTATCTAGTATGTTACTAAGAGATATACATATAGCTCTTATGTATATAACAACTTTTTATATCTTACTAGAGAGAATATCTATAATTAGATTAATCATTTTAGTTCTATTTTCTATTGCATCTTACTATTTTAGAGAGCAAACAGGTATATTTATGGTAGGATTTACAGTTATATACTTCTTTCAATTTGTAAACTTGACTATTAAAAATAATTTTATAAGATTATATATATATATAATAGTTCTTATAGTTCTTATATTAATTGTACTAAATAATGATTATCTTATGACAATATATAATCAAACATTTAATAGTTCAGCAGAACATATATCAGAACATACCTCATCAGGTTCTCTAGGTGCTAAAATTGCAAACTTACCATTTGGAACAAACTATATAGCACTTTTAGGTTTTTCCCAAATGCAACCATTTCCTCCATCACTAATATTTACATCTAAAAAGGGGATGTTTCAATTTGTTTATCTATTAGCAGGAATTACTTGGTATTTTGGTTGGGGATTTTTATTATATGGTATATTTAAAAAGAGAATATATAAGAAAATAGATTTAAAAATTACCATTATGTTTATATTCTCTATAATCTATCTAGTACTCATTGCAGCTATGGAGTTTAATCAACGAAGACAGATGGCTGTATATCCTATTTTATATTTAATAATGGTATTTAGCTATTTAGAAATGAGCATTAGTGAGAGAACTAAAGTATGGACTTTTATGTTTTTATCTTATGTTACTCTTACTTTAATATTTAATTATATGAAATTATAAAAAAGAGTTTAATATGAGAAAAAAAATAATATTTTTTTTACCACTTATGAGTGGTGGTGGAGCAGAGAGAGTTACAATTAATATTATAAAAGAGTTAGATAAGAGAGCATATCATATATATCTTATTTTAGGTACAGATAAGATAGGAAATTCTCTACATCTAATACCCAAAGATATAGTTACAATATCTCTTAATATAAATAAAACTATATACTCTATATTAAAATTAAGAAAAATTATAAAAAAGATAGAGCCAGATATTATATACTCATCTCTAAATCGTTCCCATATAGCTATATATTTAGCACTTATTAGTTTAAAAAATAGACCTAAGAGTATTATGAGAATACCTAGTTCTCCTAAATCGGTAGCTAAATATATAAAATATAGCTTTATATTTAATCTATTTTTAAATAAATCTTTAAAAAGTGCTAATATAATAATTGCACAGACTCCAGAGATGAGAGATGAAGCAGTAGAGTATTATAATTTAGATAGAGATAAGATAAGAGTTTTAATAAATCCTTTAGATAAAAATCTAATAGAAAAATCTATAAAAAATCAAAAAAATCCATTTAATGAAAACTATATAAATGTGGTTGCTTCAGGAAGATTGTCAAAAGAGAAGGGTTTTGATATTTTAATCAAAGCTTTTAAAGAAGTTTACTTAAAAAACAGTAACTTTAGACTCCATATTATAGGTCCAGATTATGATAGAGAGATAGATAAATATAGAGATTTAATTAAAAGCTTAGAGTTAATAGATATAGTTCATCTTTTGGGGTTTAAAACAAATCCATATATATACTATAGATATAGTGACCTATTTGTCTTATCTTCAAGATGGGAAGGGTTACCAAATGCTGTATTAGAAAATATATATCTAAAAAAACCAATAATAGCTACTAGATGTATCCCATTTATGAGTGAGCTTATAAGAGATGGTAAAAATGGGTTTTTAGTTGAAGTTGAAAATATTAAAGAGTTAGCAGATGCCATATTAAGATATAAAGAGCTTAAAGATTTAGATAGAGAGATAATAAACTCTGATATAAACAGTTTTTTTAAAGGAGTGATTTAGATGTGTGGTATATGTGGTGGAGTTACAGATTATAATTTAAATATAGAAGAGATGGTAAACTCTATAAAACATAGAGGTCCAGATTTTCAAGGAGTATATAAAGATGATACCATATATCTAGGACATGCAAGACTTTCTATATTAGATTTGTCTAAAGATGCAAATCAACCTATGGTAGAAAGTAATAGAGATTATGTTTTAGTTTATAATGGAGAGATATATAATTTTAAAGATATAAGAGAGACTCTCTATAGTTTAGGTTATAAGTTTAAAACCAATTCAGATACAGAGGTTATACTAAAAGGTTTTATGGAGTGGGGAGTAGAGCTTTTTAAAAAGCTAAATGGTATGTTTGCATTTGCAATATATGATAAGATGAAAGATAGACTATATATAGTAAGAGACCGTTTTGGAATCAAACCTCTATACTACTATTATGATAAGCAAAATCTTATTTTTGCTTCAGAGATAAAAGCTATATTAAAATCTAAATTGGTAAAAAAAGAGTTATCATATCAAGGACTATATGAGTATATGCACTTCTCTACAACACTTGGAGAGAGTACCTTTTATAGTGGAATAAAAAAACTAAAAGCAGGTCACTATATAGAGTATCATAATAAAACTATAAATATCTATCCTTATAGATTAAACTATAGTATAATTCCCTCAACTGATAGTTTAGAGGAGGCTATATATAATGTAAAAGATTTATTTGAGAAGAGTGTTAAATCTCAATTGGTATCAGATGTACCTATAGGGATATTTTTAAGTGGTGGAGTTGATTCTACTGCTATTACTGCATTTGCATCTAAACATTACAGTGGTAAATTAAAAACATTCTCTGCTGGATTTGATTTTGATAAGGGGTTTAATGAGCTACCAAATGCTAAATTTATATCAGAGAAATTCAATACAGAACATTATGAGTTTCATATTAAAGGAGATGATACAGTAGATGTTTTAGAGAGGGTTAACTACTATTTTGACCAACCATTTGGAGATGCAGCAAATATACCACTATATCTTATGAGTAGAGAGTTAAAGGAGAAACATAAAGTTGTTCTTCAAGGGGATGGGGGAGATGAGCTATTTGCAGGATATAAATACTACTTTAGAGCAAAAAATGAGAGAGCTTTTAAACTATTCTCTAAAACTATAACATCGTTTGATTTTCTTATCCCTAAATCTAGTAGATACTATAGAATGCTCCGTTCGATGTATGCAATAGTACAAAAAGATAGAGCATTAATTCCTGCAAGATTTTACTCTCAAGAGATGATAAAAGAGTCAAGTCTAAATCTATTTAAAAAGGAGTATAGAGATAAACTAATGGAGGTTAATCCTTTTAAATATCATCTATCTTTTCATGAAAAATTTAAAAATATGGATTTACTTCAAGAGCTACTCTATACAGATATGAATATTATACTTCCAGACCAATATTTAGAAAAAGTAGATAGAGCAACTATGGCAAATAGCTTAGAGATACGTGTTCCATTTTTAGATAATAATCTAGTAGATTATGTCATGTCACTCCCCTCAAAATATAAAGTATATGGAAAAGAGAAGAAATATCTACTAAAAAGAGCCTTTGAGGGAGTTGTACCAGATAAAATTTTATATGGTACAAAGAGAGGCTTTGGAGTACCATTCTCATATTGGCTAAAGAGTTCAATGTCTAATTTTATGAGAGATGAGATTAGCTCATCTTCTATATATACAAAAGATATTTCAAGAGTTATAGATGAACATATCTTAGGAAAAAGAGACCATGGATTTTTATTATGGAAGATTTTAAATTTATCTATGTGGTTAAATAGAAACAAGGATATAAAATTATGAAAAGAGATATATTAATATTAGGTCCTAGCCCATTTAATAGAGATATAAACTATGCAGGTGGGCAGTTAACTGCCATATCTAATTTAGTAGAGTATATGGATAGAGAGTCTATATCTTATGATATTATAGATATTTTTAGAAGTGCTTATCCTCCACCATCAAATATAGATAAGATTAAGATGTCATTTAGCAGATATAGAGAGCTAAAATCTACTCTTAAAAAGAGAAGTTATAGAGGTGCATTAGTCTTTGCAACATTTGGATTAGGTTTTTGGGAGAAGCTTATATTCTCTTTAACTATAGAACATAAAGGAGTAGAGACTCTATTTTTTATCCGTTCAGGACACTTTATGGAGTCTGTAATTAAAAAAAATTACAATATTCCAATTAAGAAATTTTTATTAAATAGATTATCCTATATAGGTCATCAGGGTGGTAAATGGGAAGAGTTTTATAAAAAGATAGGAGTTAAAAAAGATAAGCTAGTTAAGATTTTAAACTGGATAGAGATTAGAGATTATAGTAGAGAGTTTACAGATAATACAACTTTTTTATATGTTGGGGCTATAGTAGAGAAGAAAGGGGTAGTTGATTTATTTGATGTTATAGTTAAACATAGTGATTTAAAAAAATATAATTTTATATTTATTGGTGGAGGTTCACTATTAGATGAGTTGAGATATAAGAGTAGAGATTTTAAAAATATTAAATTTATGGGGTGGTTAACTCAAGATGAGGTAGCTAAAATATATGAGAGAGTAGATGTCTTAATACTACCCTCTTATGCAGAGGGGTTTGCTAATGTAATATCAGAGGCATTAAACTATAGATTACCTATAATCTCTACTGATGTTGGAGGTATATCAGAGAGTGTAATAGATAACTATAATGGATTTTTAATAAAACCAAAAGATAGACTAAAACTATATAAATCTATTAGAAGATTGGGAGAGTCTAAAGAGTTAAAAGAGAAGTTTTCTAAAAATGCCCAAAAGATACTATATAAGAACCACTCAATAGATAATAACTCTAAAAAGCTATTTGAACTATTTAATATTAGGTAGAGTTATGAGAAGATATATAAATACTATTAAGTTTTTGAAACCAATTCAAATCTACTATAGAGTCTATTATATTATAAGAAATAGAGCTAGAAAGATATTTAAAATAGAATACAAATACTCTAAAGAGTCAAACTCAAATACATTAAAGCTACAAAAATCTATTAGAGTTAAATCTAGCTACTCCAATGGAGAGTTTAGCTTTTTAAATCTATCTAAGAGATTTGATAAAATAGATTGGAACTATAGTAGATATGGTAAACTATGGACATATAATCTTACATATTTTGATTTTCTATCTAAAATAGATGATATATCTTTAATATATGATTTTATAGATAATATAGATAGTATAAAAGATGGATTAGAGCCATTTCCTATTAGCCTAAGGGGTGTAAATTGGATTAAGTTTATATCTCTATATAATATAAGAGATAAAAAGATAGATGAGTCTCTATATGCCCAATATTATATATTAATGGATAATTTAGAGTATCATCTTTTAGGAAATCATCTATTAGAGAATGGCTTTTCTTTACTATTTGGAGGATACTACTTTAGAGACTATACTCTCTATCAAAAAGCAAAAGATATACTATTTAAAGAGTTAGATGAGCAGATATTAAGTGATGGTGGACATTTTGAACTTAGCCCAATGTATCATCAGATTATGCTATTTAGAGTATTAGACTCTATTAATCTATTAAAAAACAATAATGATTGGATAAAAGATAGTAATCTTTTAGAATTTTTAATTAAAAAAGCAGAGATTATGTTAGGGTGGTTAGATGCCATTAGCTATAGAGATGGAGATATTCCACTCTTAAATGATAGCACTAAAGATATAGCACCAACAACTATAGAGTTATTTAATTATGCAAAAAGATTAAAAGTAGAAAGAGCCAAAATTAAATTAAAAGAGAGTGGATATAGAAAAATATCAAAAGGTAATTATGAACTAATATTAGATATTGGCTCAATATCTGCTAAATATATTGCAGGACATACACACTCTGATATTTTCAATTTTGAATTAAAAGTTAATGGTAAACCATTTATTGTAGATAGTGGAATTACCACCTATGAGGTATCTAATAGAAGAGATATAGAGAGGTCAACCAAAGCTCATAATACAGTAGAGATTAATGGTAAAAATCAGATTGAGGTGTGGGGTGGATTTAGAGTCGGAGATAGAGCTAATATTTTTAATATAGTAGAAGCAGATAACTATATAGAGGCGACTCATAATGGATATGGAGATATCTTACATACAAGAAGATGGAGTTTCTATAAAGATAGAGTGGTTATAGAAGATAGATTAAATAAAAATAGTAATGCCATCTTAAGATTACACTTTCATAATTTAATATCTAAAGCATATATAAGAAAACATATTAAATTAAATAATAATAGATTAAATTTTTCTAAATATTACCTATCTGATGGATTTAATAGGAAAATCAAAGCTAATTCTATAAATATTAATTTTACAAAAAATATAAAAACTACTATTATAGTAACAGAAAAAAAAATAATTTAATATTTTTTATTAATTCTTTATAATATCTAATATATAATATTAATTAGATAAGAAAAGAGAGAAGAGTTAATATGTATAAAATTATTGATCTAGATATAAAAGGTGATGAGAGAGGTTCATTAATAGCTTTAGAAGATAACTCAAATATACCTTTTAAAATAAAGAGAGTCTATTATATATTTGATACTAAGAAAGGTGTTAAAAGAGGTCTTCATGCACATAGAAGACTGAAGCAATTTCTTATCTGTGTCAGTGGAAGTTGTAAAATTTTATTGGATAATGGATATAGACAAGAGAATATCTATCTTAATACTCCTACAAAAGGTATTCTATTAGATAGTTTAATATGGCGAGAGATGTATGATTTTAGCAGAGATTGCGTATTGGTTGTATTAGCAAATGAGTATTATGATAAAGATGATTATATTAATGACTATCAAAGCTTTTTAAAAGAGATTAAAACTAATGAATAGTCTTATCTTTGCAGGGAGTGGACATGGTGGAGTTGTTGCACTCAAATCTCTACAAGAGAAGTTCTCATCTATTGAAGTTATAAGTGAAGATAGAGAAGTTCTATCTCTCTTAAGAGAGTCTGATAGAAAAATAGGCTCATTTTTAGATAGCTCAATAGAGTTGGCTATATGTGCAGGTTATAAATCTATAATTCCTAAAGATATTTTAGAACAGAAAACTATTATAAATACACACCCATCACTCCTACCCAAATATAGAGGATTACATAGTTTAGTCTGGGCAATGTTAAATTTTGAAGATAAGTTAGGATTTACTATACATCTTATGAATGAGTATATAGATGATGGTGATATATTAGATCAGTTTACTATAAACTATAAAAATCAGACATCTTACGAGATAATGCAACTCTTTGATAGATATATTAGAGAGAATTTAGGCAGAGTAGTAAAAGAGTTTTTAGAGGGGAAAATAACCCCTACTAGACAGAATAGAGAAGAGGCTACTTGGGTAGCAAAACGAAATATAGATGATTGTATTATAGATTTTAATATGAGTAATAGATATATAGATATGCTATTTAAAGCTCTAGTTAGACCCTATCCATTACCTATTATTAAAAATAATAGACTATATGAGGTTAATGGTTATAGATTAATATCAAGAGACTATAGAGCTAATATTGGACAAGTTGTAAATATTGAAGATAAGAGTATATATATTAAAGTTAGAGAGGGGTTATTAGTCGTAGAGAAGTTAATCGATTTTAAGACAAAAGAGTCATATTTTGCTAATGAAATCTTTAAAATGGGAGATAGATTGTGCAGATAGTAAGATACCGTATAGAGTATAAGGAGATGTGGGATAGTTTTATAGATAGTGCTAGAAATTCACATTTTTTTTTTAAAAGAGACTACTTAGAGTACCACTCTAATAGATTTAAAGACTACTCACTTCTTATATTTAATAAAAAAAAGCTAATATCAATACTCCCTGCAAATATAGATAATAATATTCTCTATTCACATCAAGGGCTTACTTTTGGTGGATTAATTCTAAATAGAGATATAAAAACTATTCAGATATTAGAGATATTTGAGTTACTATATAACTACTTAAAAGATAACTCTATTGTAAAGATGATATATAAGAGCATTCCATATATATATCACAGAATGCCATCAGAAGAGGATAGATATGCACTCTTTAGATTAAATGCAAAACTAATAAGAAGAGACATCTCTTCAACTATAGCTCTATCAAGTGAGTTTAAATACTCTAAACTTAGAAGAAGAGTTATTAATAGAGCAAAAAGAGAGAGTTTAGAGATAGTAAAGAGTGATAACTATAGAGAGTTTTGGAGAGTTCTTAGAGAGATATTAAGAGTAAAATATAGAGTATCTCCTGTTCACTCTTTAGAGGAGATAGAGTATTTAGCTAGTAGATTTAGAGATAATATAAAACTATATATAGTAAAAAGAGATTATAGGATATTGGCAGGAACTATAATATATGAGAATAGAGATATTGTCCATACACAATATTTAGCAAATAGTATAGAGGGAAAAGAGATAGGAGCATTAGACCTTTTAATTGACTATCTAATAACTAATATATATAGAGATAAAAGATATTTCGATTTTGGTATATCAACTGAAAATGGTGGTAGATATCTGAATAGTGGATTAATCTCTCAAAAAGAGGGGTTTGGAGCTAGAGGTGTAGTGCATGATTTTTATGAACTGGAGATAGTATGATTTCATTTTTAGATTTAAAAGAGTTAAATAGCCAATATGAAAAAGAGCTTATAGATATATCTGCAAGAGTTATTAAGAGTGGTTGGTATATTAATGGAGTTGAGAGTAGAGCATTTGAAGAGGAGTTTTCAGACTATTGTGGAGTAGAATATACTATAGGGGTTGGAAATGGATTAGATGCCTTAAAATTAATTATTCGTGCATATATAGAGATGGGGATATTTTCTAAAGGAGATGAAGTTATCTTACCTGCAAATACATATATAGCCTCTGCATTAGCTATAAGTGAGAATGGTCTAAAGCCTATTTTAGTAGAGCCAGATATAGAAAACTATCTTATAGACCCAAAAGCTATAGAGAGAAAGATTACAGAAAAGACAAAAGCTATTATGGTTGTTCATCTATATGGAGAGATTTGCAATATGGATAGAATATATAAGATAGCTAAAGAGTATAATTTAAAGATTATAGAGGATTCTGCTCAATCACATGGAGCATTATATAATGGAAAAAGGTGTGGAAGTTTAGGAGATGCTAGTGGATTTAGTTTCTATCCTACAAAAAATCTAGGAGCTTTAGGTGATGGTGGAGCAGTAACTACAAATGATAAAGAGTTGGCTACTACTATTAGAATTTTAAGCAACTATGGGAGTAGCAAAAAGTATAAAAATATCTTTAAAGGGGTAAATAGTAGATTAGATGAAATTCAAGCAGGATTTTTAAGAGTTAAATTGAGATATTTAGATAGAGAGATTAGAAATCGTAGGATTATTGCAGACTATTATCTTAAAAATATTAATAATAAAAATATAATATTGCCAACTATTAGAGAAGAGAACTCTCATGTATGGCATCTATTTGTTATAAGATGTAGTAGAAGAGATAAACTTCAAAAATATCTAAAAGCAAGAGCTATTGATACACTCATTCACTACCCTATAGCAATACATCAGCAAGAGGCATATAGAGAGTTAAGTGGAGAGAGGTATCCTATAACTGAGGAGTTAGCAGAAGAGATATTAAGCCTCCCTATAAGTGGTCTGCAGAGTTTAGAAGATACAAAAAAGGTAGTAGAAGCTATAAATGAGTTTAATTAAGACATCTATATTAACAGCCATATCTACCATTCTTAGAGTATTTACAGGATTTATAATAAATAAGTGTATATCTATATATATTGGTCCATCTGGTCTTGCTATGGTGGGACAGTTTCAAAACTTTGTAGCTATCACCTCTACAATTGCTAATGGTGCTATCTCTCAAGGAGTTGTAAAGTATATTGCAGAGTATAGAGAAGATATAGATAAGAAGAGTAGAATATTGAGTACAGCTCTTATTATATCTCTTAGCTCTGCTACTATAATCGCTATACTACTTAATATATTCTCATTAGATTTATCTATATATATATTAAAATCAGAGAAATATAGAACTATTTTTCAACTATTTGGTTTTACTATTATTCTATTCTCTCTAAATACACTATTAATCTCTATATTAAATGGAGAGAAAGAGATAAAAAAGTATGTTATAGTTAATATTGCAAGTAGTCTATTCTCTCTAATATTTACCTCTTTTTTGGTTATTAAATTTGCACTATTAGGTTCTCTATTTGCTATGGTATTTAATCTATCTGTTATATTTTTTATAACTCTAATTTTAGTTACAAAATCACCATGGTTTAACTTTAGATACTTCTTTAGAGGATTTGATAAGCAGAGTGGATTAAAGTTAGGGAGATATATATTAATGGCACTAGTCTCTGCTACTACCCTTCCTCTATCCCAAATGTTAGTTAGAGACTATATCGCTAATAGTTTAGATTGGCAGAGTGCTGGTTATTGGCAGGGGATTTGGTATATATCATCTATCTATCTTATGGTAGTAACTACATCTTTAGGGGTATATTATCTACCACGACTCTCAGAGATTAAAAACCCTATAGAGCTTAAGAGAGAGATTATAGATGGATATAAGATTATTCTACCTATAGTAATAGTAGTTGCATTTACTATATATATATTTAGAGAGTATATTGTATATATCGCTTTTAGTAGAGATTTCAGACCTATGTTAGAGCTTTTTAAGTGGCAACTTATAGGTGATGTGATTAAGATAGCTTCATGGCTCTTAAGCTATATTATGTTGGCTAAAGCTATGACTAGACTATATATCTATACAGAGATTATATTTTCAGCTCTATTTGTTATCTTATCTATGCTACTAATAGATAGATTTGGACTTATAGGGGTTACATACGCTTTTGTAATAAACTATATACTATATTTTATAGTAATGGTAGATATTTTTAGAAGGGAGGTAAAATGAGTATGAGAGAGCCTTTAGTAACAGTGGTTATTCCATCTTATAATCATGAAAAGTATATTAAAGATGCTGTTCTTAGTGTAGTAAATCAGAAAAATTATAATAATATAGAGCTTATTGTTATAGATGATGGCTCAAGCGATAACTCACCAGCTATCTTAGAGAGACTATCTAAAAAATATAAATTTAGATATATTAGTAGAGAGAATAGAGGTCTATGCAAAACATTAAATGAGGCATTAAATATCTCATCAGGAGAATATTTCTCTATATGTGCAAGTGATGATATGTTTGTAGAGGATAAGATAGCTAAGCAGGTTAGATTTTTAGAAGATAATCCAAATTATGCAGTCTGCTATGGAGATATTATTATAATAGATGATTTAGGAGATATTAAAGAGAGAGTAAAGATTAAAAATGCAAAATCTGGCTGGATATTTAAAGAGTTGATATTGGGAGAGATAGGTATCCCTGCTCCATCAACAATGATAAGAAGAGATATATTAATAGAACTTGGTGGATATAGTGAAGATGTATCTATTGAAGATTGGGATATGTGGTTAAGAGCATCACAAAAATATGAGATAGGTTACTTAAATAGTTATCTAGCATACTATAGAAATCATGAAAATAATAGTTACAAACAGAGTTATAAAATGTTTCAAGCTCAAAAGAATATTTTAAAAAAGTGGGAGAGTTATGCAGAGTATAACTCTATATTAAAAATTTGGCAACTAAGATGGTTTAAATCTCTCTCTCGCAGAGGATATATAGATGAAGCTAAAAACTATATGGAGATAGCTCTAAAAAATATTTTTGATAGAGAGGTTATAAAAATTTTAATCAAATATTACCTACTAGACTTTATTAAAAATTAATATTTTAATAACATAAATAAATTAAAATAACTTTTTTTAAACTATTTTAATTTTTAATTAGTTGTTTATAACATTTAATGTATTATTTTAATAATATATATTATTGAAATAGAAGATATAAGATGAAACGAGTAGGTATATTATTAAAATCAATGGAATGTGATAGATATCTATATCACAATATTCAAAAACTAACAAAAAATAGTAATATAGAGCTGTTTTTTCTATTAACCAATAATAGAGAAAAAAGGAAGAATATATATCAAAAATCACTCTCTTTAATAAAAAATAGAGGATTATACTACTTTATATCACTATTAATATTTAAAATAGTTACTATATTGGAGTTTAACCTTTTATCAATTCCTTTAAAAAATATAAGAGAACACTATAGTTATAAAAATATTAATGAGTTAATAAATAATAATTTATTATATTTAAATCCTAATTTCTCTAATTCAGGACTATTTGTCAGCTATCCTTTAGAAGATATAAAAAAGATAAAAGCTCTAAAATTAGATTTAATTATTAGAGGTAATGCAGAGGGTATCTTTAGAGGTGATATACTAAATAGCTCTAAAGATGGAATTATATCATTTCATCATGGTGATAATAGATGGAATAGAGGAGGTCCTGCTGGTTTTTGGGAAGTATATTATAGAAAAGATACCACAGGATTTATTATTCAGATATTATCAGAAGAGTTAGATGGTGGAGATGTATTATTTCGTGCTAATATTCCTACAAAAAACTCATATATAGAAAATATTGTATACCTATATCAAGAGAGCTATCCATATATGTTAAAGATTTTAAATGATTATGTAAAAAATGGAACTCTACCAAAAGCTGAAGAGCCTATTCCATATAGTGGAACTATCTTAAAATTACCAACGATTAAAAAGAGTATTATATATGCCATTAAAACTTTTAATATTTACTTTATATTTCTTATAAATAAATATATATTAAAAAGAAAAAATAGATGGAGTGTTGCTTTTACTAAAAAGAGTTGGAGAAGAACTATTTTAAAAAAAGGAATAGAGATTAAAAATCCTAAAAATCGTTTTTTTGCAGACCCATTTATTATTACAATAGATAATAGAACAGTATGTTTTGTAGAAGACTACTCATATAGTACAAAAATAGGCTCTATATCTGCTATTGAGATTTTTGATAATAATCAATATAAAATATATGAATATATTATAAAAGAGCCTTTTCATATGTCTTTTCCATATATATTCAGATATAAAGATGAGTTGTATATGATACCAGAGACATCTAAAGCAAAATCTATAAGATTATATAAATGTATTGATTTTCCTACAAAATGGGAGTATCAAAAAGATTTATTTAAAAATATTAATGCAACTGATAGTATGATATTCTATCATAATAATATGTGGTGGATTTTTTTTACTATATCAATAACAGGTAAAAATTACAATTCACACCTAGTTGCCTACTATACAAAATCTGATCCTATTAATGGTAAATGGACTCCTCATAAAAAAAATCTTATAATTAATGACTCTACAATAGCTAGAAATGGTGGAATATTAGGATTAAATAAAGGTTTAATTATAAGAGCTAGACAGAGACAATCTTTTAATATATATGGTGCTTCACTTAGCCTAGCAGAGATAACAGAGTTAACTCCTGAGCTATTTAGTGAAAAAGAGATATGCAAAATTTTACCAAATTTTTTACCTGATATAATAGGAGTTCATCAGATAGATAGTAATGAAAAATATACAGTTTATGACTATCTTCGTAATATATATCTGGAGTAAATTAAATTAATGATAAAAAAGATATTAATAACAATATCAATATTAAGTATATTACTATTTTTCTTTTTAGGAACAGGTCTAAAAAATCCTAATCTTATAAACTATTTTTATAAAAATGATTTTGAAAAAAATAATATCAATTCTATTAAGAGTTGGGTTACAAATTTAGATAAAAATAGTGTTAATATTAAATATAGTAGAGATACCAAATCCTATACACAAGGAGAGAGTTCATTAAAAATAGATATAGATATTAATAGTAATAAAAAAAACAAATGGTATTACTATTTACAGATACCTATAGAGCCCTTAATTAATTTAGAAGGAGAGTTATCATTTTCATTAGATATAAAAGTAAAGGTAAATAATAAAATAAGTTTAAAAGATATACAGATTGGATTTAATCTTGAATATTTTCCATATACAAGTGGAATAGAACCAATTCAGCAAGATATAAAACCTAATGTATGGAATAGTATAAAAGTTAATAACTTAAATCTATTTGCTCTAAATCATGCTAAAAATTTTATCTCAAAAATATATGATGCAAATTTAACTGATTTTGGAAGAGGTATATCTAAGATAGTACTATTAATTAAGGGTAGAGGTTCTAAAAAGTATCAAATAAATTTAGATAATCTTAAAATATATGGTAATATAGAAAAAAATGAACTATTTACTAAAAAATATAAAAATTCATGGTATCAATATAGAAAAAGAGTAAATAAGAAAATAGAAGAGAGAAAAAAGTTATATAAAACTCTTATCAAAAATCAAAAAAAGTGTCCTACTATAGATTTTTATAAAAAAAGAGTTGTATCTATATTTAATAATATTAATAATTTATTAAAAAATAATAAAACTATAAAATCATCTACTATTGATAACCTAGACTCCTATTTAAGAAAATTAAAATTATTGAATAGTAAAACAAAATCCAAAATCAATATATATAAGATGCCACCTATGAAATATTATCGTTTTAAAGGTACAAATATTCCTAAATTAGATAGAGTAAAATCATATCATTTAAGAGTTAGTAAAGGAGAGTATAAATCTATTTCTATTTTAATGGAGACTCTATGTTCTTCTCAAAATTTAAAGGTAGAATATAGTAATTTTATAGGAAATTTAGATTTATATATAGCAAAAGTTTGGTATCAGAGTGGATTAGATAATACCCTAAAGACAGGTAAATATTTAACTCAAGAACTATTATTAAAAGATGATAATTTAATAAAAGTTGATTATAAAAAAGAGATAAATTATCTTAGAATCGAATATAAAAAAGAGAATAGAAAAAAATATATAGATATATCAAATCCCAAAGCTAAATTTCCAGATACAAATAGCATAATATTTAATGATGCTAAAGAGCTAAAACCTTTTAAACTAAATACTTCAAGAGCTAAAATCTTATGGGGAATAATCCATATACCAGAAGATACAAAAGAGGGGAACTATTCAACTATAATTAAATTTATTGATACTAAAAATAAAAAAATACTAAAAAGAGTTCCTATATATATAGAGGTTTTACCATTTAAACTAGATAAATCTAATCTAATATACTCAATATACTATACAGGGAAATTGAGAAATAAAAAAGTTTCACCAATTGATGCCTATAATAAATCTAAAAAACAGCAACTATTAGAGTTAAAAGATATTAAAGCTCATGGGGTAATGTATCCAACTAGTTATGAGACTCTTGATAGTTTAGAAGATACTCTTAAACTAAGAGAAGAGGTAGGTTTTCCAACAGATAGATTTTACACCCTAGGGTTTAATATTATGAGTAGTAATCTTGCAAAAAGAGTAAAAGATTATAAAAAGATTTTAGAAAAATATAATTATAACAATTTATATATATATGGTGTTGATGAAGCTAATCCTGAAACATTAAAAAAAGAGAGAAAATTTATAAAAATAATTAAAAAACTAGGTGCAAAACTCTTTGTAGCAGGATATAAATATACCTATGAGTATCTAGGAAATAGCGTAGATATATTTAACTATGCAAATGCCATCTTTAAAAAAGATGTAGATATAGAGGTTGGAAAATGGCATGGAATAGGTAAAAAGATATTTGCTTATGCCTCACCACAAGCAGGAGTTGAAAATCCTGAAATATATAGAAGAAATTTTGGTTGTAAACTATGGAAGCATAGATTTGATGGAGAGATGAATTGGGCATATCAAGCACATAGAGGAGCTTTTTGGAATGATTTTGATACAGGTAACTCTCGTCTGACTAAATATAGAGATGAAGCTTTTACATATCCAACAACTAATGGTATTGTAGGAACAATTGAGTGGGAAGGGTTTAGAGAAGCAATAACTGATGTTAGATATATATCAACATTAGAAAATATAAGAGATAAACTAAAAAAGGAGGGTAAGTATAGTTATGATTTAGAACTATTTTTACAAAATATTGATTGTGATTCCAATTTAGATAGATTAAGAGAAGAGATGATTGATTACATTTTAAAATATAGAGGAGAATAAAATTGTTATTTAATAGTTATGAATTTATACTTATATTTCTACCAATTACATTTTTTATATACTTTTATTTAAATTATAAAGATATGAATAGTAATTCAAAACTATTTTTAGTATTTAGTAGCCTATTTTTTTATAGTTGGTGGAATATTAAATATCTACCTATAATACTATTTTCTATCTTTTTTAACTTTATATTAGGAAATTTTTTTCTTAAAAATAGAAATAAAATTATACTAATTTTTGGAATTATTGTAAATATAGCACTATTGATATATTTTAAATATACAGATTTTTTTATAAAAAATATAGATTATGCTTTTAATTTGAATATTCCTCTTTTAAATTTAACACTCCCCCTAGCAATATCTTTTTTTACTTTTCAACAGATATCATATCTTGTAGATAGCTATAGAGGAGATACCAAAGAGTATGATTTTTTAAATTATGCACTATTTGTCACATTTTTTCCTCAATTAATAGCAGGACCAATAGTTCATCATAAAGAGATGATGCCTCAATTTATGAAGTTAAAAAATAGATATATTAATTATAAAAATATATCAATGGGATTTTTTATATTCTCTATAGGACTCTTTAAAAAAGTTATAATAGCAGATACATTTTCTATCTGGGCAACTAATGGATTTGATAAGGCTATAGATTTAAATCTATTTGAAGCTTGGGCAACTAGTCTATCTTATACATTTCAGATATATTTTGATTTTAGTGGATATACTGATATGGCAATAGGATTAGCTCTACTATTTAATATAGAACTTCCCATTAACTTTAATAGTCCATACAAATCTACAAATATACAAGAGTTTTGGAGAAGATGGCATATTACTCTAAGTAGATTTCTAAGAGAGTATATCTATATACCTATTGGAGGAAATAGAGTAAAGGAGATAAGAGTATATTTTAATCTGTTAATTACATTTATAATTGGTGGAATATGGCATGGTGCTGGGTGGACTTTTCTATTTTGGGGATTTCTACATGGTTTAGCTCTTATTATATATAGATTATGGAAGAGATTAAATATAAAATTATATACATTCTTATCATGGCTTATAACTTTTATATTTATAAATATAACTTGGGTCTTTTTTAGAGCTAAAGAGTGGAGTGATGCAGTTAAAGTTTTAAGTAGTATGTTTAGTTTTAATAATATTATTTTTCCAACAATGTTAGAAAATAAATTATATTTTTTAACTGATTATGGAGTTAAATTTGGAAGATTTACACAAGATATAGATGCAACTTTTGAAATTATATTTTGGTTATTTGGTGGACTCTTATTAATTTTATTATTTAGAAACTCTATAGAGAGATTAAACAGTTTTAAATTAACATATAGCAATGCTCTATTTACATCAACAATATTTACAGTAGCTATTTTATCTCTAAATAAAGTTTCTGAATTTCTATATTTTAATTTTTAGGAAATGAGATGAGTTATAAAAGATGGATTAAATTAAACTTTATATTGGTTATTTCTATCTCATTAATAGTAGCAACTATAAACTATATTATAGACCCTCATTGGAGCTTTAAACATAAAAATAGTTTAAATCAAATGCAACTTCCTTTTAATGAGAGACAACAGAAAACTAATATGGTATATTTTAGAGGATTAGATAAATATAATGGAATTTTAATAGGAAGTAGTAGAGCAACATTTATAAATCAAAATGATTTTTATAATATGAAAATATTTAATTACGCTTTAGATAGTATATATCCTTTTGAGTATAGAGATTATATAAACTTTGCTAAAAAAATAAAAGGTAAAGATTTTAAATATATTATTATTGGAGCAGATTTTTATAATACTAAAAAACCAAACAATTTAAAATTTAAAAATCCAGAATATTATATTAATAATAGTACCAGTTTTTTATATAGATATAAAATGTTATTTTCTATTGATAGTTTAAAAAAATCTATTAAAAATATAGAGGCTAATATATCTAAAATAGTTCCAATATACTATACAAGAGAAAATGTAAAAAAGAGACAAAGAGTTTCAGAAGAGGAGAGAGTTAAAAACTATAATAGACATCTAAAAATACATCTTAATAGTTTTATTGGTAAAAACTATCAACCAAATCCCAAATATCTAAAAATATTAAAAAGATTAAAAAAGGATAATCCAAATACAAAATTTATAGTTTTCACTTCTCCAATTAGTGCAAATTTATTAGTAGAGACATTAAGAAAAGGAGAAAAAATAGATGAATTTAAGAAATGGTTAAGAGATTTAGTAGATATTTTTGGAGAAATAGACCATTTTATGACTATAAATAGCATTACAACAAATTTACAAAACTATCCTGATGACGACCACTTCTATCCATATATTGGAAAGCTTCTTGCAAATAAGATATCTAATAAAAAAAATGAGAATATTCCAAAAGATTTTGGAATAAAATTAACAAAATACAATATAAATAAATATCTTATAGAGTTTGAAAATAAAATAAAACAATATAAAATAAAATAAAAAAGGAAATACAAATGAAAATATTATTTATAACAGATAATTTTACGCCTGAGGTTAACGCTCCTGCAACTAGAACTTATGAACATGCACAAGAGTGGATAAAGATGGGAGTTGATGTAACTGTCATTACATGTGTACCAAACTATCCAAATGGAAAAGTTTTTGATGGATATAAAAATAAATTTTATCAAAAAGAGTATATTGATGGTATAGAGGTAATTAGAGTATGGAGTTATATGAGTGTAAATATAGGCTTTTTTAAAAGAGTAATTGATTATATCTCATTTTCCATTACCTCATTTATAGTTGGACTGTTTCAAAAGGCAGATATAATTATTGCAACATCACCACAATTTTTTACAACTTGGAGTGCATATCTTTTAAATAAGATAAAAGGTACTCCTTGGATATTTGAACTTCGTGATATATGGCCTGAATCTATCCAAAGTGTTGGTGCAATTAAATATAAAAAAGCAATTGATATTTTAGAGAAGATAGAATTAGGGCTATATAGAGATAGTAATGGTGTTATAGCTGTTACAGATGCATTTAGAACTAATCTTATAAGCCGAGGTATAGATGAGTATAAAATATCAGTTATTACAAATGGTTCTAATATAGAACTATTTCACTTAAGAGAGAAAAATATGGAACTTTTAGAGAAATTAAATCTAAAAGATAAGTTTATAGTAGGTTATATCGGTACACACGGAATGGCACATAGTTTAGATTTTATAGTCAAAAGTATATCTAAGATAGATGATGAGACTATTCATTTTCTATTTATTGGAGATGGAGCTATGAAAACTATTATTGTAAAGTTAGCTAAAGAGCTAAATCTAAGAAATATTACATTTTTAGACCCAATAAAAAAAGAGGAAGTTCCTAAATATCTATCTATAGTTGATATATCTTTAGCACCCCTAAAAAAATCAGATACATTTAAGAGTGTAATTCCATCTAAAATATTTGAAGCTGCTGCTATGAGAAAACCTACTCTTTTAGGAGTTGAAGGTCAAGCTAAAGAGATTATAGAAAAATATAGAGCTGGAGTCTGTTATGAACCTGAAAATGAGAAAGATTTCATAGATAAACTATATCTATTAAAAAATGATAAAGAGTTATACAATAATTGTAAAAGAGGTTGTATAGAGTTAGCTATAAATTTTGATAGAAAAGTATTGGCAAAAAAAATGTTAAATATAGTGAAGAATACAGCTATTAATAGAGATATGTCAGTTAATTTAAAGAAAAAAGCTATATAATTATATAATATATAACAAAAATAAATAAAAAGAGTTTTTGATGAAGAGAAAAATATGTGTAATAGGGTTAGGATATATTGGTCTCCCAACAGCTTCCTTGTTGGCTAATAGAGGATATCAAATTCATGGTGTAGATGTAGTTCAATCTACCGTTGATACAATTAATCATGGAGATATACATATAGTAGAACCTGATTTACATACATTTGTAAAATCAGCTGTTAATAGTGGTCACTTAATAGCTGATACCAAACCTACAAAAGCTGATATATTTATTATATCTGTACCTACACCTTTTCATAAAGGATTTGTACCAAATTTAGATTTTGTAATAGATGCTACAAAATCTATTGTTCCCTATATAGAAGATGGCAATATTATAATATTAGAGTCAACCTCCCCTGTAGGAACAACAGATAAAATAGAGTCTATATTAAAAAATAGTGGAATTAATACAAGTAAAATATATATCTCACACTGCCCTGAGAGGGTATTACCTGGGCAGATTATGAGAGAGTTAGTTGAAAATGATAGAATTGTAGGAGGGTTAACTAAAGAAGCTACTAAAAAAACTATTGAATTTTATAAAACTTTTGTAAAAGGAGAGGTAATAGCAACTGATGCCAAAACAGCAGAGATGGCAAAACTTACAGAAAACTCATTTAGAGATGTAAATATAGCTTTTGCTAATGAATTATCTATCTTATGCGATAAGTTTAATATTGATGTGTGGGAGCTTATATCTTTAACCAATCGACACCCAAGAGTAAATATATTAAAACCTAGTGCTGGAGTTGGTGGACACTGCATTGCAGTTGACCCATGGTTTATTGTTCATGCTAGTGATGGAGATGCTAAAATTATTAAAACAGCTAGAGAAGTTAATAACTATAAGAGCAGATGGGTAATAGAGAAAATAAAAAATGCTAATTTAGAGTTTGAAAAAAGATATAATAGAAAAGCTAAAATTGCATGTATGGGATTAGCATTTAAACCTGATATTGATGATTTAAGAGAGTCCCCTGCTCTATATATTACACAGGAGTTAATATCTAATGAATTAGATATATTAGCAGTTGAACCAAATATTAAATCTTTTAATAAATTTAATATAATAAATTACAATATTGCTATAAAAGAGGCTGATATTATTGTATTCTTAGTAGCACATAGAGAGTTTAAAAATTTAAAAATAGATAAAGAGATACTTGATTTTTGTGGAATTTATAATAAGCTTGAATCAAATTCATACCCATCTTAGAGTTCGAGGTTTTCTTAGAGATTTTTTGATAAAAAATAAATTAGATACTAAATGAGAATATAGAACCCTTATTCTCTTTACTCTTTATATCCAAACTACTATTATGAAGTTTTAATATCTCTTTAACTATTGCTAAACCTAATCCCATAGAGTTATCCCAGCTATTTTTTTCTGCACGAAAAAATTTTTTAGTAACCTTATCAATATTTTGAATAGATATGCCTATTCCTCTATCTATAATAAATATTCTATTTCTATCTATTTTTACCTTAACACTATTTTGAGAATATTTAAGAGCATTCTCTATTAAATTTTTTACAACTATCTCAATTAATGCTCTATCTGCTTCTATAATAAAAGACTTTTTTGGAATGTCTATTTTACGATTTTTATATTTCTCTTCTAAACTTAATCGAATATCCTCTATAAGAGGAACTATATCAAATCTACTTATCTGTAATTTATATTCTCCATTCTCAAATCTATTCCAAAGTAGTAGTCGACTTAAAAGTTCATCTATTTTTTCACCATTTTTATATATTTTAGTTAAGAATTTCCTGCGTAAATTTGGTGGAATATTATCATCTTCATTAATTGTTTGAGCATATCCAATAATTGAAGATATTGGATTTCTAAACTCATGTGCTATTGCTGATAACATAGCCGAACGCTGTCTATTTTTTAGCTTTATCTTAGCTGTATATTTTCGTTTTTGTTTATCTTTTTTATTTATTTTCCGTAAAATCTGTATAAGTTGAGTATTAATCTCCTCAAACTCATAAGTAAAAAACTCTGCTTTAGGATTACTTGAATTGAAATTATCTACTCCAGATAGATAATTTTTAACGAGCTTCAGCTCTCTTTTAACCTTTTTTGTACCTCTATATATAACAGAAATAATTATAAGTAATAAAAATATAAAAAACCCAATATGAAACCAATATGTTTGATAATTTCTAGGAACTATTATAAGAGCAATAGCATATATTATAGTTATAAAAATAGATATAATAATCAATCTTAATATTACATATTGAGTTAATGATGGTCTCAAATCTTTATTGATATTTTTTAACTTCTAATTTTAACTTTTTAATCTTTTTTGCATAATTATCTAAATCCTCTTGGATTTCACTAATTTCCCACTCATCATCAGCCCACTGAAGCTCCTCTTTCCTCTTATGATATATCTTTATTAAGCTTTCAATCTTCTCTTTTAACTCAACTACTCTCTTATCTTCTCTAATCTCTTTTGTCATTTTAAATCCTTTTATAATCTTTCTAATATCTTAACAAAAATTTTATAAAGAGTCTCCACTTCTTTAATAGTAGTTCTCTCATTTATAGCATGAATTTTATCATTAATAACACCAAACTCTACAACTTCTATACCATAAGGAGCAATATGTCTTCCATCACTAGTACCTCCTGCTGTTGAGAGCTTAGGCTCTATATCTGTTACCTCTTGTATTATCTTTTTTAGTTCAGAGATAATTAATGAATTACGATTAGTTAGAAAAGGATAAGAGCTTTGTTGTAATTCTAACTCATAATCTAATCCATTAAAAACACTATCTATATATTTTTTAATACTCTCTTTAGTAGTTTTAGTTGAATTTCTTACATTAAACATCATCTTGAGTTCACTAGGAGTTACATTAGTTACACCCATTCCTGCTCTAATATCTGTAATTACCAATTTACTTGGAGCAAAATTACTATCTCCATTATCAAAATTATGTCCTGCTATATCTTTTAAAATAGGAGCAATATTATGGATTGGATTAACTGATTTTTCAGGATATGCTGCATGTCCTTGTTCACCTTTTAATTTTATATAACCATTAATCGAACCTCTTCTGCCTATTTTAATAGCATCTCCAAAAAACTCTTCACAAGTAGGCTCTGCTATTATGCAATAGTCTGGTAACAAATCCAACTCTTTTAATTTTCTTAATACAATCTGTGTCCCATAAGTCCCATCGCCCTCCTCATCAGAGGTTAAAAGAATGGATAATCTTCCATTAAATTCATCTATATCTCGACAAGCTTGAACAAAAGATGCAACACCACTCTTCATATCTTGTGTGCCTCTACCATATATATATCCATCTTCTATCATAGGAACAAATGGATTAGTACTCCACCCATCTCCTGCAGGAACAACATCTACATGTCCTGCAAAACATAGATGTTTACCCTCTGAAAACTTTTTTGTTAAAAATAGGTTCTTAACTCCACCCTTATTAACCCAAATTGCTTCAAAATCTGATAGATAATCTCTAATATATTCTAAAAGTCCACCATCATTAGGAGTAATAGACTTAGTACTAAGTAGTCTCAAAAAGAGGTCAATAACATCTAATTTTGCTTCCATTACTATTATTAATCTCTCTCACATTTTTTAATATCTAACTCTTTAAGTAGTTCTTCTATAAAATCTCCACAAGTTCTACTACAAATATACTCTTCACCTGAAAACTCTATACTTGAAAAACAATCACTTTTATTCTCTCTTCTATGAATTACTTCAGGATATATATTAAATTTCTGCTCTAATAGAGCTACATTTTTACATATTTCAGCCTTTTCCATGGGATTATGATACTCAATTGTTAATCTCATATATCCCTCTTCCATTCTAACATTTGCTATTTTATTATTTGCCATAAAATTCTTCCTCAAAAAAAGTTTTTATAAAAATTATACATTATTAAAATAAATTTAACTAGATTTTATCTATTATCTCTCTTATAATATCATTTGATTATTTTATCAAGCTATCATTCATTAATTGAAAAATTCTATTTTTTGCTATAAAGAGATTATTTCTCTTTAGTTTAGGGTCTCTTCCAACCGTAAGAAGATTAAAACTATAAAATCTATTAGCATTTAGCTTAAATTTATCAAAGATACCATTCTCTAAATATACATCACTTAAACACTCAATATATGTTGTTGATTTTTTATATAAAATTTTAAAATCACCGTTTTGATTGTTTTTTGATTTAGTTTGCACTGCTAAAACATCTCCATTAACACAAGATGTTTTAGAAGTATAAGCTTCGTTGATAAATATAATCTCAATTCCATTTTTTATAGCTTTCTCTTCAATATAATGAATTAGTTGTATAAAAGGTATCTGTATAAAATTCTGCTTGGTCTTTTTTCTTAAGTTGCACTCCCCATTGTTCATTAACTCTGCCAAATTTTTTGATAAAACTAACTTTTTAACACCATTTATTTTAAGATACTCCACAACTCTTTTTGAAATTTTGTGAAACTCTGTCTCAAAAAAATCATTTCGTTTTCTGTAAAGAAAAGATATATATC
>JALWDJ010000090.1 GCA_027014605.1 Campylobacteraceae bacterium | reverse complement strand
CTTAGTGGTGACTTTAGAGGGAGGGTAATACCTAGCTCCATTTCGAACCTAGAAGTCAAGCCTCCCATCGCCGATAATACTTACTCTGTCTGAGTTGGGAATGTAGGTCGTTGCCACTTTGAATTTTTTAAATATATATCATCTTTATTTTAATAAATAATCATCTATTTTTGAATTGACTCTTTTACACGGATAACACTCTCCATCACTTGGAATATCTAACTCTCCAATACCTTTTAATAAACTTCTTGAATAATTTTTTATTTTTAGTGCTACAATCTTTTCATTTTTTATAACCTCATCAATTACTATATTACATCTACCACTATTACAACCTATAGAGTAGTAACAACCTCGCTCTTTACCCTTAATTGCCACATATCCTTTGCTAGAAAATTTTAAATATTTTGCATTTACCCAACCAGGTAATAAATCATTATATTGATTATATTCGCCTAAATTACAATTTACTGCATGTACTCTACACCAAGTAGAATAACCTCTCTTAATACACTCATCAAGTCCAACATGAGCATGTAGAGGTAATTCTGTAATCTTTTTAGAGTGATAATCTGGTTTTTGCCTAACACTCAATGTATCATTATTAGCAATTCCACTAACATATGCAAATAGAGCATTTGGATAATATTTTGCATATGAGACAGTAACTAAAATTATAAATATAACTATCTTTTGCATCTTCTATACTCTCCAATCAATAGTTTCTATTCCTCTTGAAATAAGGAAACTGTTTGTTCTTGAAAATGGCTTACTTCCAAAAAAACCTCTATATGCAGATAGTGGTGATGGGTGTGGACTCTTTATAATAAGATGTTTAGTTGTATCTATTGATGAGCCTTTTTTTTGTGCGTAAGCTCCCCATAAGATAAATACTATATTATTACACTTTTTATTTATTATCTCTATAATCTTATTTGTAAAAATTTCCCAACCTCTACCTTGATGACTATTTGATTTTCCTGCTTCTACTGTTAAGATTGCATTTAAAAGTAATACTCCTTGATTTGCCCATGGTTGTAGATAGCCTGTATGAAAATTATTAATTCCTAAATCATTATGAAGTTCATTATATATATTTATTAGAGATTTTGGGAGAGGTTTTACATTTGGAAGTACTGAAAAACATAATCCGTGAGAATGTCCTATAGTTGGATATGGGTCTTGCCCAATTATTACAACTTTTACACGATGTAGTGGAGTTGAGTTTAAAGCATTAAACCATAATGAGCCTTTTGGTAAGATAATTTTACCTTGTCTTTTTTCTTCTATTAGAAATTCTTTTAATTTTTTCATATACTCCTTTTTAAACTCATCTCTTAAAACCTCTAGCCAAGATGTTTCTAAATTTATATTATTTTTCATATTTACCCTTTTTTGAAAATTATACTAAAAAATCTAATATATATTGAATTGTTTTAATAAAAAATAGCTATAATGTTAACTAAGATGAAAGATGAGAGTGTGAAAAATATATCTCTTCTCAATTTGGATTCGACTTATCTTAAAGATTAATCTCTTTGAGAAGTTATATATTTATAAAAGGTACGACAATGGCAGAATTAGTTAATGGAACTGTAAAATGGTTTAACGATGAAAAAGGTTATGGATTTATTGAACAAGCAGGGGGAGGAGCTGATGTATTTGTACATTTCAGACAAGTAAACAATCCAAATGGTGGAAGAGTCTCTCTTGCAGATGGTCAAGCTGTAACATTTGAAATAGGTCAAGGTCAAAAAGGTCCACAAGCTGAAAATGTAACTGCAGTATAATATTTACTGTTTTAAAATGGGATGAATCTCTTTATCCCAATTATAAAATCTCGTCTAATCAAAACAAATATCACATTTTTTAACTTTTTATTGCTATAATTGCATAAAAAATATGGATTATATATAATATGCAAAGATTTGAAGCTTATCTAAAAGCAAATTTACCAAAGGTAGATAGCTTTCACCCTAATTATAATGAAGCCTTAGCTAGGATGTTATTAGCAGGTGGTAAATGGTTTCGTCCTATGTTACTTCTATCTGTAGTAGAGGCGTATAAACCACTTCTATATGAGAATGCATTAGCACCAGCTTTAGCTATTGAATTTTTGCATACATATTCACTTATACATGATGATCTACCTGCTATGGATAATGCACCTCTACGAAGAGGTACGGAGACACTTCATATTAGTTATGATGATGCAACAGCAATTTTAGTAGGAGATGCATTAAATACAGAGGCATTTTACCATATATCGAAAGCTTCTTTAAGAGATGATATTAAGATAAAACTAATTGAACTATTATCAAGAGATGGTGGAACTTATGGTATGGTTTTAGGTCAAGCAATTGATTTATATTTTGAAAATAGACCTTTAACTCTCGAAGAGATAAAGTTTTTACATAAAAATAAGACAGCAAAACTTATAGCAACTAGCCTTTTAATGGGTGGCATTATCGTTGACTTAGATAAAAAAGAGCAAGATAAGTTATATAAATTTGGTATTGATTTGGGACTTCTATTTCAAATACAAGATGATATTATAGATGAGACTCAGAGTGATGAAGAGGCAGGAAAGACAACAGGCAATGATGAGAATAAAAACTCATTTATTAATATTATGGGTTTAGATGGTAGTATTAGAGAAGCTGAAGCTATGGCTAATAATTTAGAAGAGAGATTTAAACTACTAGATAAACCACTACAAAAAGCACTTAATCCAATTGTAAAAAAGTATCTATATAGACATAGATAGCTTTTATAGTATAAATTAGAATTTATACTGTTAAATCTATTTTAAGTAAGGAATAAATTATATGACTAAAGAGAATATTATGCGTAAAAAGATGGCAAATACTCTTAGATTTTTATCTGCAGATATGATACAGAAAGCAAACTCAGGACATCCTGGTGCTCCTATGGGTTTGGCTGATATTGCTGTAGTTCTTAGTGAACATCTAAAACATAATCCAAAAAATCCTAAATGGCTAAATAGAGATAGAGTAGTATTTTCTGGTGGACATGCTTCTGCTTTAATATATTCACTTCTTCATCTTTGGGGATATAATGTTAGTTTAAAAGATTTAAAAAATTTTAGACAACTAAATTCTAAAACTCCAGGACATCCAGAGTATGGACATACAGAAGGAGTTGAAATTACAACAGGTCCACTAGGACAAGGTGTAGCAAATGCAGTTGGATTTGCTATGGCAGAGAAGTATACAGCAAATCTTGTAAATTCCGATACCTGTAAGCTTATTGACCATAAGGTTTACTGCTTCTGTGGAGATGGTGATTTACAAGAGGGTATCTCTTATGAGGCGTGTTCATTAGCAGGTCACTTAAAACTTGATAATTTAGTATTAATCTATGATAGTAACCATATTACAATAGAGGGAGATACCTCTATTTCTTGGAGTGAAGATATAGAGAAGAGATTTGAAGCACAAGGTTGGAGTGTTAAAAAGGTTAATGGACACTCTTATAGTGAGATAGATAGTGCATTAGATGAGGTTAAAGAGGCTACTAAACCAACTATTATTATAGCAAATACTACTATTGGAAAGGGTGCAGGGGAGTTAGAAGGCTCTGCCTCTACTCATGGAGCTCCTTTAGGTGAAGATATTATTAGAGAAGCAAAACTTAAAGAGGGATTTCCTAATGAGAAATTTTATATCCCTGAAGATGTGCTTATAAGATTTAGATGTGCTATTGAAGAGGGTGAATTATATGAAAAGGAGTGGATACATCTTCAAAAACAAGCTCCTCTAATAGAGCAGAATGAAGCATTAAATAGACTATTAAATCCAGACTTTTCATCAATTAATTATCCAGATTTTACATCTATAGAGAGTATAGCTACACGAGATAGTAATGGAAAAATCTTAAATGCTATCTCAAAATCAATTCCTAGTTTTATTGGAGGTTCGGCAGATTTAGCTCCATCAAATAAGACAGAGTTAAAAAATATGGGTGATTTCCCAAATGGTAAAAATATACATTTTGGAATTAGAGAACATGCAATGGGTGCAATTACAAATGCAATGGCACTATATGGAACTATTATACCTTTTAATGCTACTTTTTTTGTATTTTCAGACTATCAAAAACCTAGTGTAAGAGTCTCTGCATTAACAGGGATACAGAATTTTTTTATATGGACTCATGATAGTATTGGAGTTGGAGAGGATGGCTCAACTCATCAACCAGTAGAGCAGATTAGCCAATTTAGAGCATTACCAAACTTCTATTTATGGAGACCTGCTGATGCTACTGAGAATGTAGAGGCGTGGAAGAGTGCCTTAGAAATTAAAGCTCCTCATGGATTTGTATTATCTCGTCAAAAATTAAAGACTCTAAAACCTAAAAGAGATTTTGGAGATGTATCAAAAGGTGCATACATCATAAAAGAGAGAAAAAATGCAAACTTTACTCTAATGGCAAGTGGAAGTGAAGTTATGTTAGCTTTACAAGGTGCATGTCATTTGGAAGTTTTAGGAATTAGAGCAAATGTAGTATCTGTTCCATGTTTAGATTTGTTTAATGAACAATCTATTGAGTATAAAGAGAGAGTAATAAATCCAGATACAAAAGTCTTAGCCATTGAAGCTAGTAGTGCTGTTGAGTATTATAGATATGCTGATGATGTGATTGGAATGGAGAGCTTTGGTGCATCTGCTCCTGCTGACTTACTCTTTAAAAAGTTTGGATTTACAATTGAAAATCTTATGAGAAGATCTTGTAAGTTAATTGGTGTTGAGTATAGAGAAGTTAAATTAGGTGTTAAACTCTATTAACACTCTATTTACTTTATTTAAATATAATAAAAATATTAAAATTGAACTATAAGGAAAAAAATGATTAGAAAAACTATAAAATTAGCTGTAACTTCGTTACTATTTGTAACTTTAGCAAACGCAAGTGAGAGCTATGCAACTGTAAATGGAGAACCTATAACAAAAGATGATATTGCACAGGTAATGGGACTACAAGCTAATCAGTTTGACACACTCGATAAAAATATGAAAAAACGAGTAATTGATACACTTATTGAGAGAAAACTTCTCATTCAAAATGCCTTAAAATCAGGTTTAGATAAGAGTGATGTCTATAAGAAAAAATTAGAAACTCTTAAAAAAGAGTTACTTTTGACTACATGGATGGAAGAAGAGGCTAAAAAGATTGAAGCTAGCATAAAAGATAGTGATTTAAAAGAGTTTTATAAAAATAATAAAAAGAATTTTAAAGTACCTGCTCAGTTAAAAGCTAGACATATTTTAGTTAAGAGTGAAGATGAAGCTAAGGCTATTATAAAAGAGTTAGAGAGTGCAAAAGATGTTAATGCTAAGTTTGTAGAACTTGCTAAAAGTAAATCAACAGGACCTTCAGCACAAAATGGTGGCGAACTTGGTTGGTTCCCACTTGATAGAATGGTTCCAGAGTTTAGTAGTGCAGCAGATAAGTTAAAAAAGGGTGAATTTACAAAAACACCAGTTAAGACACAATTTGGGTATCATATTATTTTACTAGAGGATAGAAAACCAGCAGGAGAGAAGAGTTTTGATGAGGTAAAATCTCAAATAAAGGCTATTTTAAATAGAAAAAGATTTAATGATTTTATTGAAAATAAAGTTAAAACTCTTAAGCAAAATGCAAAAATTGAGATGAAATAGCTTCTAACTTCCATCATTTATCACTACCCACTCATAAAAGGGTAGTGCATTAAACTCTATATTTTCTATCTTAAAACTATATTGAGTGGCTACTGTTATAATAGTCACTATTTTAACTCTATATTTTTTATATATTGAAAATTTGGTATGAGATTTTTTCCATAGATTATCTTCACTATTAAATGGTGCAGGGATAATTAAATTTCTACTCTCTGTAATATATCCAACTTTTCCAAATGCTTTAAAATCTATATTATGCTTAATTAGTGATAGGGCTACCATTGTATCAAACTGTTTTGGAAATTTTTGACTAAGTGTTAAGTATTTAGCTAGAGCAAAATCAAAAAATATTAACTTTTTACTACTTGGATTAATATTATCTTGGATAAATCTAATAATACATCTCTCTTTAAAATCTCTTATCTGTCTATATATTAAATCTTTAGAGATTTTATATCTCTCTTTTGCATAGCAATATAGCTGAAATGTAGTAACTATTGAGCCATTAAAGTGTGCCAATACATTTAACAGTTTTGCTTCAGAGGTATTAAAATGGCTCTTTATAAAGAGTTGAAATAGTTGCTCTTTTGGTGCAATATTTAGAGCTAATTGTGGTAGAGTTCCCTGCTTTAAAAATAGATTAAAAATCTGTTTTTCAGAGTTTAGTTTTTGAAATCCAAAAAACTCCTCGTAATCTAGTAGAGGTATCTCTAAATACTCAAACTCTTTACCATAATCATAAAATCTATCAGAGATAATAATAAGCTGTTTAACTTTAGGCAGAGTCTCAAAGTAGTTATGAGTATAGTGGTCAAATATTAATAATTCTATACTATTAAACTCAATAAACTCCTCAATATCTTCTCTAATAATATCTCTAAATTGAAATTTAGGGTCTAAAAAGTCTATATAGAGATAATCCTCTTTATTAAAATCTCTAAGATAATCAAATATTAAATAGCTCTTTCCTGAAAATGGAGAGCCATAGATAAGCACTCTTTTGCTATCTTTTGGTATGGTAAATTTTCTCTGATAGTAGTTTGTAAGATTAATATTTCTATTATAAAAGTACTCCAATAGCTTCATATCTATTCCTATTTTAAAAATTTGATAGATTTTTTCTTTTATTAGTAAGTAGAAAAAGAGCTGTTTTATAGATAATCTCCAACTCTAGCTTTAAAGACCAATTTTTTATATAGTATAAGTCATACGAAAGCTTCTCTTGTGCATCTAATTTACCTGAACCATACTGATATTTTATCTGTGCTAAACCTGTAATACCTGGGGCAACAACATGTCGTTCACAATAGAATGGAATACTCTTTTTAAACTCTCGTGTCCATATTCTTCTCTCTGGTCTAGGACCTACTAAATGCATCTCTCCTTTTGCTACATTCCATAACTGAATAAGCTCATCTATTTTTCTATCTCTAATAATCTTACCCCAAGGAAAAGTTCGTGGGTCATTTTCTGTTGCAAACCTAGCTCCATCTTTTTCTGCATCAACCCTCATAGAGCGAAGTTTAATACACCAAAACTCTTTTCTATCTTTTCCAACTCTAAGCTGTCTAAAAAAGAGAGAACCTGCTGACTCTCTGTTTATTCTATATTTTGAATATACTATTGCAACAGTGGTTGGGATTAGTAAAAAGGCTATACCAATATAGTCAATAAATCTCTTTTGAAGATATTGCCACTTTGAGTATGGTTTAATATCTTTTAAAAAAGAGTTATCATCTGACTCTTTAGTTATTAGACACTTATGTAGATATTTTTCTAAAAAATTCTCAATAGTAATATACTCAACTCCTCTAAGCTCCAATTTACTCAAATATGTTATCAATTTAGAGGGAACTGTAGCCTCTGTATTTAAAACAACAGTAGATACACTATCTTTTGCCAATATTTTTTTTAATTTTCTAATCAGTTTTGAAGTAGAGATATTTTTATAACTTATATAATTTATAGTATGAAACTCTTTTTTTAATCTCTCCTTCTCAATCTTACTAAATGGGTATCTATCACCTAAAATTATCATTTTATCACTTAATATATATATTTACATCATTTTACATTAAATCATCTATAATCGCTCTTAGGCTATAATTTTTTTTAATATAATATAAGGGTTAACATATGATAACAACGCGTTTTGCACCATCTCCAACAGGATATTTACATATTGGAGGATTAAGAACAGCACTATTTTCATGGCTTTGGGCTAAAAAAAATAAGGGAAAATTTCTACTTAGAATAGAAGATACAGACCTATCAAGAAATTCAGATGAGGCAGTAGAAGCTATATTGGAGGCATTTAATTGGGTTGGCATGAGTTATGATGGAGAGGCTATTTTTCAATCTAAAAGATTTGATATATATAAAAAATATATACAACAGCTACTAAAAGAGGATAAAGCCTATAGATGTTATATGAGTAGAGAAGAGTTAGATACTTTAAGAGCAGAGCAGATGGCAAGGGGTGAGAGAGCAAGATATGATGGGAGATATAGAGATTTCAAAGGGACTCCACCAGAGGGAGTAAACCCTGTCATTCGTATTAAAGCACCAAAAGATGGATATATCAGATTTAATGATGGGATAAAGGGTGAAATTACTATTGCATCAAGTGAAGTAGATGATTTTATTATTGCAAGGAGTGATGGAACACCTACATATAACTTTGTTGTAGCTATTGATGATGCACTAATGGGGCTTACAGATATCATTAGAGGAGATGACCATCTATATAATACTCCAAAACAGATAGTTGTATATAGAGCATTAGGATTTAAGATACCAAACTTCTATCATGTAGCTATGATAAATAACGAGCAGGGCAAAAAACTATCTAAAAGAGATGGTGCTACTGATGTTATGGAGTATAAAAAGATGGGTTATCTACCAGAAGCTCTATTAAACTTTTTAGTTCGCCTTGGTTGGAGTCATGGCGACCAAGAGATATTTAGTATAGATGAGCTTATAGAGCTATTTGACCCAAAAGATATAAATAAGAGTTCATCAAACTATAACTTAGATAAGCTATTATGGTTAAATAGTCACTATATTAAAAATATGCCAAATAGTAAATTAGCAACTCTATTAAAAGAGTATGGGGTAGATATAGAAAATAACAGTAAATTAGACCTCATCTTAAATGCTACAAAAGAGAGAGGTAAAACTCTAGTAGAGTTAGTAAATCAGATAAATCTAATCTTAAAAGCTCCAGAAGAGTATGATAAAAAAGCGTCTAAAAGAGCTTTTAGGGGAGAGGCTAAAGAGATACTAAAAAGATTTATTATACTACTTAAGAGTTGGGATAAGCCATTAGATACTCCAGCAGATTATCACAGAGTATTAAAAAAATTTGTATCGGACAATAATATAGGATTTGGAAAGATAGGACAACCTCTAAGAGTCTCCCTATTAGGCTCTATGACGGGTTCAGGATTAGATGAGATTATGGCAATATTGGGAGTTGATGAGGTGGCTAAAAGAGTAAATAGAGCATTAATATCTCTTAAGGTTAATTAAAATCTTTGTCTGTATAATCATTTTTCTAATTTAAAATGGAGCAATATAGAATGAATAGAAAAAAGATTTATAATCCAAATTCAAAAGAGAGAACAGTAGATAGAAAAATATTTGGTGGTGACCCTACAGGGATTTTTGAGTTGAATGATATTAAGTATCAGTGGGCATATAATCTATGGGAGGTAATGCTAAATAATACTTGGTTTCCAAAAGAGGTAGATATGACACAAGATGTATCTGATTATAAGAGGTTAACAGATTTTGAAAAGATGGCTTATGATAAGGTTTTAGCACAACTTATATTTATGGACTCTCTTCAGACAAATAATCTTATAGATAATGTTAATCCGTTTATAACCTCACCAGAGATTAATCTTATATTGGTTCGTCAAGCATTTGAGGAGGCTCTTCACTCTCAAAGTTATGCTGTAATGGTAGATAGCATATCTCAAAATAGTGATGAGATATATCAACTTTGGCGAAAAGATATGATGTTAAAGAGTAAAAATGATGCTATTGCTAGAGTTTATGAAAATCTAAGTAAAAATCCTACAGATGAGAATATTGTAAAGGCTATGTTTGCAAATCAAATCTTAGAGGGAATATATTTTTATAGTGGATTTACATATCTATATACTCTAGCTAGGTCAGGGAAGATGTTAGGTTCAGCTCAGATGATTAGATTTATACAAAGAGATGAGGTTACACATCTTATACTATTTCAAAATATGATTAAATCAACTAGAAGAGAGAGACCAGAACTCTTTACAAAAGAGCTACTTGATGAGGTATATGATATGTTTAGAGAGGCTGTTGAGTTAGAGAGTAATTGGGGAAAATATATTACAAATGGGCAGATATTGGGTTTAACAGATAATATTATTGAGCAGTATATACAATATTTAGCTGATGAGAGATTAAAAGCTGTTGGAATGGAGAAAATATATAATGTAGCTCACCCAATTAAGTGGGTAGATAACTTCTCTAGTTTTAATGACCAAAAGACAAACTTCTTTGAAGGTAATGTAGCCAACTACTCTAAAGGTAGTTTAGATTTAGATGATTTTTAAGAGTTTAATATGTCTATTAAAAAAAAAGAGTATAGCATTGCTATACTCCAGTTAAAAACAGAGTCAAATTATCAAAAAAATTTAGATACTTTAGTAGAGTATATAGATAAAAATAGAGATAGAGATTTAATAGTAGCTCCAGAGGTATATCTAACAGGGTTTGATTATGACAACTTCAGAGAGGCATCAGATTTTTATTATATTGCATTAGATAGACTCTTACCATTAATTAAAAATCAGATTTTACTCTTAACTCTTATAAAAATAGAAGATAATAACTATATTAATCAAGCAGTTGTAATCCATAATCATAAAATAGTCCATACTCAAAATAAGTATAAGTTATTTAGATTGGGAGATGAGCATAGATATTTTACTCAAGGAGATAGAGAGTTAATAAAGCCTTTTACAATTAATGGTATTAAGTATGGACTACTAATCTGTTTTGAGTTAAGATTTAAAGAGCTATGGAGAGAGTTAGAAGAAGTTGATATTATTGTTATTCCAGCTATGTGGGGAAAGAGTAGAAGAGTGCATTTAGAGGTGTTAGCAAGAGCTTTAGCCATTATGAACCAATGTTTTGTGGTTGTTGCAAATTCGGCTAATATTGATATGGCAAAAAGCTCATTAGTGACTACTCCATGGGGTAAAATAATTAAAAATAACAGATTAAAACTAATTACTAAAACTATTGACCTAAAAGAGGTTACGAAAGTACGCAGATTAGTATCTATGAGATAAATTTAAGTTTTTGTTTACTTATCGTTTACTTTTGTTCTATATAATACGAGTAAGAAAGATATGAAACACATACACTCCTTTGTAAAACTTTATTAACTTCTCCTTTGATAAACGAAACTCCCTCTTTCATATCTTTCATAACTATAAAAATAGATAAAAAATTAGAGTTAAAATTATGTATAGTGTATTGATTATAGGTGCTGGTGCTAGTGGTTTAGTATCTGCTATTATATTGGCAAGAAGAGGAAAAAGAGTAGCTATTTTAGAAAAAAATTCTAAAGTTGGAAAGAAACTTTTAGCTACAGGTAATGGTAGATGTAATATTACAAACAGAAAAATAACATTAGATAAATTTTATTCTCAAAATCCCAAATTTATAGAAAAAGTGTTAGATGGATATAGTTTTTATTCAATAAAAGAGTTTTTTAACTCAATTGGACTAATCTTAACTGAAGAGAAAGAGGGAAAGATTTTTCCAATCTCACTTCAAGCATTAAGTGTTGTTGAGCTTTTAGAGTATGAGTGCAAGAGATTAGGTGTTGATATATTTTGTAATAGTAGAGTTGAGAGTGTAAAAAAGTTTAAAAATAGATATAGAGTAGAGTTTAATAATAGTTCCTTAGAGAGTAAAAATCTTATTATTGCTACAGGAAATATATCTGCACCCCAACTTGGTGGAGTTGATGATGGATTGGAGTTTGCAAGAAGCCTTGGACATACTATTATTACTCCATATCCATCATTAGTTCAATTAACATCACCTATGGCTAATCTAAAAAAAATATCAGGTGTAAAAATCTCTAGTAGAGTAACTCTAAGACTAAAAGATAAGATTATAGAAAAGAGGGGAGATATTTTATTTACAAACTATGGAATATCTGGACTTGCTATTTTAGATATTAGTAGATTTGTGGTAGAAGAGTTAAAATATAAAAAAGAGGTTATCTTAACAGTAGATTTAATTCCAAATCTCTCTAAAGATAGATTAAGAGCTATATTAAATAGAAGAGATAGACCATTAGAGATTATACTTCAAGGATTGATAAATAAGAAAATCATTAGTTTTATATTGGACTCTAAAATAGAAAATATTATTAGAAATATTAAATTCTTTAAATTTAGAATAGATGGAACTAGAGGATTTAAGGGTGCAGAGATTGCAACTGGTGGAGTTGATACTAGAGAAATAAATCCTAAGAGTTTGAAGTCAAAAAAACATAAAGGACTATATTTTACAGGTGAACTTTTAGATGTAGATGGCAATAGAGGTGGCTTTAATCTTCACTTTGCTTGGGTTTGTGGTCTAAGAGTAGGAAAATCAATATGAAGAGTTATGAAAATTTAATCCATATTATGTTACATTATGCTCTATTTTAATAAAAAATAAGGATTAATTATGAATATAATAGAAGAGTATGGTTTAGATTATATTGTTTGTGAGTGTTATGATGTATCGCTAGGTACAATTTTAGATTCTATTAAGGCAGGAAATGATACCCTAGAAGCACTTATGGAAGATACAGATGCAGGTACTGCTTGCGAATTGTGTCAATCTAAAGAGATTGATGAAGATGGTGATAGGGAGTTACATCTTACTGAAATTTTAGAATATGTCAAATCTAATAAAAACTAATAATAGAACTACTCTATTTATAAGAGTAGTTTCTCTACACACACCTTAATTAAAACTTAAACATCATAAAGGCATAATTGCATAATTAAATAAAAGGAAGCCCCATTTATGATAAAAGTACTACTATCTATTATCCTACTTAATATATTCAGCTTTGCAAAAGAGCCTCTCCTACCTACAGAAAAGAGTCTAATAGAGGGACAACTTAGTAATGGATTTAAATATATTATTAAAAGAAATTCTAAGCCTAAAAATAGAGCAGAGTTTAGACTACTTGTTAATGTTGGTTCACTTGAAGAGGAAAATGACCAGAGAGGTATAGCACACTTTATAGAGCATATGGCATTTAATGGAACTAAACATTTTAAAAAAAATGAACTTATTAAATATTTAGAATCAATTGGTGTTAAGTTTGGAGTTCATCTTAATGCTAGTACAGGTTATGAGAAGACTCTATATAAACTTAGAGTACCTTTAACAAAAGATAATTTAAAGAATACCTTTTTAATCTTTCAAGATTGGGTAGAGGGATTAAATTTTAATAGAGATGAGTTTAATAAAGAGAGGGGAGTAATCTTAGAAGAGGCAAGAGTAGGAGATACTGCTGGATTTAGGATATATAATAAATCTAAAAAACTCTTCTATGGAGATACAAAATATATGCGAAGAGTTCCTATTGGAGATAAAGAGATTATTAAAAATATATCTGTAGAGAGGGCAAAAGAGTTTTATACTACTTGGTATAGACCTGAATTTATGCACTTTATTGCAGTGGGAGACTTCAATACTACTCTTATTGAGAAGATGATAAAAAAGAGCTTTTCACATCTTAAAAATAGTTCTCATAAAAAGAGAGTCTCAAGAGAGATACCAGATAATAATAAAACAAGAGTTCTATCTTTAACAGATAAAGAGATAACCTCAAATACTATATCAGTATCTTATGTAGATAAGTTAGAAGATACTAGAACCAAATCTGATTTAAAAAAAGGTATTATTGAAGAGATGACATATCAGCTATTTAATATAAAAGCTAGAGAGCAGATATTAAAAGATAATCCAAAAGCTACCTCTATAAATTTAACTAGTGAAGAGATAAACAGTAAAAAAGCTACATACTCGTTTAATGTAACATACAATAATGGAGATGATAAAGAGGCATTAAAGGAACTATTTGAGCTAATAAAATCATTTTATAAATATGGATTTTCAAAGAGTGATTTTAAATTAGTAAAAGAGTCTCAACTTCAAGCAAATGAGAAAGAGTATAGAAAAGTATCTGATTTACGCTCTGATACCATAGCATCTCAACTTGTAAATTATGCACTCTTTAACTCAATATATATAGATTATGATGCTAAATATAGATTAAAAAGAGAGCTTATAAATAAAATATCATTAGAGGATATAAATAGAGAGTTTAAAAAAATAGTGAATTTTAAAGATAGATTTATACTCTTTATAAATACAGATGGAAAAAAGGTATCTAAAGATGAGATATTAAAAATTATAGATAGTGCAAAAGCTTCTGATTTAAGAGAAGATAAAAAACTTCCATCTAAACTTATAGATAGAGAGTTAAAAGGCTCAAAGATAGTATATGAAGATTATAGTAAGAGTACTAATATATATGGATTTATCTTAAAAAATGGGATAAAAGTGATATTTAAACCTACTGATTTTTCTAAAGATAAAGTCTATCTAAAGGCTTTTAGTTTTGGTGGAACTTCTCTATATAGTGCTGAAGATTTAAATAGTGTAGAAAAGGCATCACTATTTGTAAATAAATCAGGAGTTGAGGGGTTTTCTAATATAGATTTATCTAAAATATTAGTAGGAAAAGATATTGAAATAGATAGTAGTATCTCTAAATTAACAGAAAATATAGATGCTTATGCAAATAGTAAAGATATAGAGAGTATGTTTGAACTTCTATATCTAAAATTAACTATTCCGACTATAGATAGTAGAGTAGCAAAAAATGAAAAAAAAATTCTAAAGGCTCAAGCTAAAGAGTTATTGCGAAATCCACAAAATAGATTTTATCAAGAACTCTCAAAATGGTATCAATTAGATAATCCTAGAATAATATTTGATACACCAGATAGCATAGAGAAATTAGATACCAATTTTATGTTAGAGATATATAAGGATAGATTTAGTGATTTAAATAACTTTAACTTTGCAATTATTGGTGATATTAGTGCAGATAAGATTAAAGAGCTTATTGTAAAATATTTAGGCTCTCTGCCCACTATGAAGAGAGATGAGTATTTTATAGATAGAGAGATTGAGTATAGAAAGGGAGAACAATATTTTGTAAGATACTATAATAATGAGAATATATCAAATATACTAATATTATATAGAACTCATATAGCATATAGTAAAAGAAGAGAGTATGCACTAAAAGCATTGGTTAGTATCTTAAATGTAAGACTTAGAGAGTTTATTAGAGAAGATAAATCAGGAGTTTATGGGATTAGTGTAGAGGCTAATATCTCAAGATTGGAAGAGAAGAAATCATATATTCTTATTTCTTTCTCTTGTGACCCTAAGCGAAGAAAAGAATTAATAGATTATGTGTATAATAGTGTAGATAAGATAAAAAAAGAGTTTGTAACAGATAAAGAGCTAAATGTATATAAAAAGAAGTTTAGAGTATCTTATGAGACAAATATGAAAGAAGATAATTTTTGGTTAAATAAAATGATAGATAGTCATAAATTCAATGAACCTCTAAATAGTATATATACTCTACCAAAGCTAGTAGATAGTATATCAAAAGAGGATATAAAAGATATTGCAAATAGAATATTTAAAGAAGATAGACTACAAGCAGAGTTAAATCCAAAGAGAAGATAGATTTATTGTGAAGAGAGATATATTAAGAGTAGAGAATTTAAAAGTTAAAATAGAAGAGAATATACTTTTAAATTCAATTAGCTTTAAGATAGAAGAGGGAGAGATTTTTGCTTTAGTTGGAGAGAGTGGAAGTGGAAAATCTTTAACATCTTTAGCTATTATGAGACTACTACCAAATAGCATAAATATTATAGGTGGAGATATACTCTTAAGAGATAAATCCCTATTTAAACTTCCAGAGTATAAGATGCAAAAGATTAGAGGTAAATCTATTGCTATGATATTTCAAGAGCCTATGAGTGCCTTAAATCCTGTTATGACTATTGGAGAGCAAGTTGCAGAGATTATAAGATTACATCTAAATCTAAAGAGTAGTGAGATAAGAGATAGAGTTATATCTCTATTTATAGAAGTAGGTATAAGAGATGCAAAAGAGAGATATAGCTACTATCCTCACCAATTTTCAGGTGGAGAGAAACAGAGAGTTATGATAGCTATGGCTTTAGCTTGTGAGCCAGATTTACTAATAGCAGATGAGCCAACAACAGCTTTAGATGTAACTATTCAAGCACAAGTATTAAAACTTCTAAAAGAGATACAGAAGAGAAGAAGCCTATCAATTCTATTTATTACTCACGATATGGGAGTAGTAGCCCAGATGGCAGATAGAGTTGCAGTTATGCGTTATGGTAAGATATTAGAGCAGAATAGGGCAGATATATTTTTTAAAAATCCATCTCACCCATATAGTAGAAAACTTCTATCAGATTTAAATATAGAAAAAGAGAAAATAGAAGATATAAAATCAGATAAGCTCTTAGAGATAAAAAATCTAAAAGTCCATTTCCCGATTAAAAAAGGAATTTTCCAAAGAGTAGTAGGCTATATAAAAGCAGTAGATGGAGTAAGTCTATCTATTCCAAAAGGGAAAACTGTAGCATTAGTAGGAGAGAGTGGAAGTGGAAAGAGTACAATAGGAGAGGCTTTAATTAGACTACTAGATATTACAAGTGGAGAGATATTTTATAGTGGAGTAGATATCTCAAAACTATCTCAAAAGGAGTTTATGAGCTATCGCTCTAAAATCCAAATAATTTTTCAAGACCCATACTCCTCTCTAAATCCTAGAATGAGCATAGGAGAGATAATTAGAGAGGGAATTATAAGCCTAAAAGTTCTTAAAAGAGATAGAGAGCTACAAGATAGATATATAAAAAATCTTCTCCTAAAAGTTGGACTTAAAGAGGAACATTTCAATAGATACCCCCATGAGTTTTCAGGAGGACAGAGACAACGAATAGGAATTGCTAGAGCTTTAGCTGTAAAACCAGAGCTTATTATATGTGATGAGCCAACCTCTGCATTAGATGTATCTGTAAGAGTACAAGTTTTAAAACTTTTAAAAAAACTTCAAAGGGAAGATAACTTAAGCTACCTATTTATTACACATGACTTATCTACTGTTCCTATTATAGCAGATGAGGTTGCTGTTATGAGAAGAGGAAAAATAGTAGAGCAGGGATTAGTGGAAGATATTATGCAAAATCCTAAAGAGGACTATACAAAAGAGCTTTTAGCTTCTGCTCCTAAGTTGCCTTTTGATAGAAAATAAGAGAGTTTATTTAAATGTAATTAAATCTGTTTTTATATATTTAATAATAGATAAAATATATAATTAAGAGTATAATTTTATCTATATTTAAGTTATATATTATAACTTATGTTCTATAATTAATTTAACAAATTAATAAATAAATATTTTAAAGGATATATTATGAGAATGGGACATAAAAATAATCTACTAAAAATAGCAATTGAGTATGGGTGTCAAACTGCTAAAGATTTAGCAAGATTTTTAAAAGAGTACAATCCAGATATAGTTTTTAATGATAGGAAAAAAGAGTTAGCATATATCTCTGCATTTAAATAGCATATTATATTATATTTTTTGCTATTTAAAAGTCCTATTCTACCAAGATTTTATCTTCAATATATTCTACTCTATATAGTGTGTACCAAGTGATTTTTTTCTCTTTAAAGCTCCATCTACTATGGCAGATGCTGTATTTAATCTCAACTCTAATAGTCTGCCTATATCTCTATTTTTTATATCATATATAATATTTTTTGCTTCAAGCAGACCTTTTTTAGTTCTAATAATTCCAATATCTTCCCACATAATTTTTCTAAGACGCTTTTTATACTCTCTATCTTTTTCATGATGAATAATATTTCTATATTTTTTATCAAATATAGGAATTTTATATTCACTCTGCTCTTTTCCTAAAATATCCTCTACTGCTCTTTTAGCAAAGACAACCCCCTCTAGTAGAGAGTTAGAGGCTAATCTATTTGCTCCATGAACACCTGTACTAGATGCCTCTCCAATAACATATAATCCATCAATCCCTTCAACTCTTCCATTTAAATCTGATTTTATACCACCTACAGCATAGTGAAATGCTGGAGATATTGGAACTCTATCTTTTGGTAAATGGTATCCTAATGCCTCAAATGTCTTTGTAATATTTGGAAATCTCTTCTTAAACCACTCCTCTTCAAACATAGAGAAGTCTAAATATACCTCCTTTTTAGTTTTTCTTTTATAGTCAAAAATTGCACGACTTACAATATCTCTACTTGCTAACTCTCCTCTTATATCATAATCAAATAGAAATCTATACCCATCTTCATCAACAATATAAGCTCCCTCTCCTCTTAAGGCTTCTGTGAGTAGAAGTTTTCTAGCAAATGGAGTCTTTATAAATACAGTTGGGTGAAACTGCATCATCTCCATATCTCTAAGTTCAATACCTTTCTCTACACATATTCCATGAATATCAGCAGATACAGTTCTTGAGTTTGTATTATATTCATATAGAGAGCCAACTCCACCACTTGCTATAATTATATCTTTTGCATATATTGTTTGAGGTTGATAGTTTACCAATGCCTTTACACCATAACATCTTCCATTTTCTATTAATAGGTCATATACTAAGGTATTTCTCTGGAGTTTATGTCTATTTTGAACCATCATAAAGTAGTGCATATATCTACCTGTAGCATCTCCTCCTGCATGAACTATTCTAGCTTTTGAGTGTGCTGCCTCTTTTGTATAGAGTATATCTCCATTTTCATCTTTGTCAAACTCCATACCACGAGATATAATATCAGATGTTGTCTCTAGTGATGTTTTACTTAAAATTTCAACTGCCTCTCTTATATTATGATTTGCACCTGCTATCATAGTATCTTCTATATGAAGAGGTATATCATTACTATTTAGTGCTGTTACCATTCCACCTTGAGCATAAAATGTATTGCATTCCCAAGGGATATCTTTACATACAACTAAAACACTCTTCTCTTTAGGTATATTCATTGCTGAATATAACCCTGCAATACCTGCACCTATTATTAAAATATCATATCTATTCATTTATGTCTCTTCTCTATTTTTTTATTTTTATCTATCCAATATGGGTCTGCTTTAAATCCACAACCACTTAATATTAACAAGCTAAAAGATGTTATAATTAAGATATGAAAAAAGTAAAAACAGCAGATTTTATAATTAAACAATTAAAACTCCTCCCTCAATTTAAACCATTAAACAGATTTTACTGTTATAAAAAATTTATCTCACTATTAATTCCAAGATATCAAAGAGCTATAGATTTTGTCTATATTCGAAATGATACTTTATATATAGCTGTTTTACATCCTGGAGTAAATATGGAGCTTAATTCTAATAAAGATTTCTTGAAATCTATTTTAACTATGCTTATAAATGAAGATGTAGAGTGTAAAGATTTAAAAGCGAGTAAAATTGTACTCTTAAATAGAAATAGAAGAGCTAAAAGATTTAAAAAGGGAGATAATCAGCAACAAGAGACTATTCCACACTATAAAGAGAGAGCATTAGGGGAGTTTAAGATAAAGACAGAAGATAAAGAGTTAAAAAATAGATTTATTGATATTAAAGAGATAATTAAAAAAGGATATATGTAGTAGATGAGAGTAGATTTACATAACCATACAGTTAGATGTAACCATGCAACAGGCTCTATGGAAGATTATATTAGAAAAGCAGTTGAATTAAATATAGATATTTATGGATTTAGTGAACATGCACCTATGGAGTTCGATAAGAGTTATAGATTATCCTTTAGAGAGATGATGGATTATGAAAATGATGTTATTAGACTTAGAGATAAATATAACAATAGTATTAAGATACTATTAGGATATGAGGTAGATTATCTAAAAGGGTATATTGATAATAGAGTTTTAAATGCTAATGTTGACTATCTTATTGGCTCAGTTCACTTTTTAGATAAGTGGGGATTTGATAATCCTGAATTTATAGGTAGTTGGAAAAGTAGAGATATAGATGATGTTTGGCAAGAGTATTTTGATACTATTAGAGATATGGCAAAGAGTGGATATTTTGATATTGTAGGACATTTAGACTTAATTAAACTATTTAAGTATATGCCTAAAAAGGATATTAGAGTTATTGCAAAAGAGGCACTAAGGGAGATAAAGCGTTCGGGTATGGTAATTGAGTTAAATAGTGCAGGACTAAGAAAACCTACTAAAGAGATATATCCATCAAAAACTCTATTAGGTATGGCTTATGAGTTAGATATTTCAATTACATTTAGCTCTGATGCCCATGCCATAGAGCAGGTTGGATTTGGATATGATAAGGTTAAAAAAATAGCAAAAGAGATAGGATATACAAAAGTTGTTACTTTTGAACAAAGAGATAGAGAATTGGTTAGTTTTTAGTCAAAAAAAACTACTTTTTTTAAAAAAAATGCGATACAATCAGCACAACTAAAAACTTTAGGAGATACCGTATGGGTAAATTTGTAAATAGTGTAGATGAATTTTTTACATTTTGTAGTGATAATGAAGTAGAGTTTGTAGATTTTAGATTTACAGATGTAAAAGGTGCATGGCATCATATCTCATATAGAATGAGTGCTATTGGTAAAGAGCAACTTGAGGGAGGACTTCCTTTTGATGGTTCTTCAATTGAGAATTGGCAACCAATTAATGAATCTGATATGCTCTTAAAGCCAGATGTAGAGAGTGCATTTCTTGACCCATTTACAGCTGATAGCACAGTAGTAGTTATCTGTGATGTATATGATATTTATAAAGATGAACTTTATGCTAAGTGTCCAAGAAGTATTGCTAAAAAAGCACTCAAAGCTCTTGAAGAGGCTGGTGTAGCTGATGCTGCATATTTTGGACCAGAGAATGAGTTTTTTATTTTCGATGATGTAAAGATTGTTGATAAAGATAATCATCAATCATTTAAAGTAGAGACAGATGAGGGACATTGGGCAGATAGTGCTGATTATGGTGAAGTTGGAAATATGGGACATAGACCAAGAATTAAGGGTGGATATTTTCCAGTACAACCAACAGACTCTGCAGTTGATTTAAGAGCAGAGATAATGCAGGTATTAGAAGATGTTGGACTAGAGGTTGTTTTAGGACACCATGAAGTAGCACAAGGACAACATGAGATTGGTATTGTATTCTCTGATATTATAACAGCTGCTGATAATGTTCAAAAATATAAATATGTAGTTAAAATGGTAGCACATCTAAATGGAAAAACTGCTACATTTATGCCAAAACCAATCTATAATGATAATGGTAATGGTATGCATGTTCACCAATCTCTATGGAAAGATGGTAAAAACCTATTCTATAAAGAGGGAGAGTATGCAAATCTATCTAAAACAGCACTTGATTACTTAAGTGGTATCTTCAAACATAAAGAAGCAGTTGCTTCATTTACAAATCCTAGTACAAACTCATATAAAAGACTTCTTCCTGGATTTGAAGCTCCAAGAATTTTAACATACTCTAGTCAAAATAGAAGTGCTGCTTGTCGTATCCCTTATGGTGCTGGTGAAAAATCAACTAGAATTGAGACTCGTTTCCCTGATTCAACATCTTGTCCTTATCTTGCATTTGCTGTTTTAATGATTGCTGGTCTTGATGGAATTAAAAATGGTGGTTATGAGTTAGTTGGACCATTTAATGAAGATTTATTTGAACTTACAAGAGATGAGATTGCAGATAGAAAAATTCCTGAACTTCCAAACTCATTTAGAGATGCACTAGAAGGACTAGAAAAAGACCATGAGTTCTTAGCTCCAATTATGAGTCCTGAATATATTAAAGAGTATGTTGATTATATGTTTGAGAGACATATTATCCCTGTTGAGGGAAGACCAACTGCTTATGAGTATATCTCTACCTACTCTTGCTAATTTATAGATAAGGC
>JALWDJ010000089.1 GCA_027014605.1 Campylobacteraceae bacterium | reverse complement strand
TTAAAAAGTTTTTACTATTTTTAATAAGAGGGAGGGATATGGAGATGTATCTATTCATCTTTTCTTAATAACTCTATCTGATTATATATATCTTCTATAAAATTATGCTCTATTCTATATTGATGTAGTATTTTAGTTGTCTCTTTATACTCTATCTCTTCTATATCTAAAACTCTATCTATCTCATCTAATAAATTATCTATATTGGATATAAACTTAGATGGAAAAATAGTATTAAAATCATATACAAAACCTCTCTCTTTTTCTAAATAGTATCTATAGTCCTTAGCAAACCCTATTATTGGTCTATTTAACAAAAGGTAATCTATCCATATACTTGTAAAATCAACTATTAAAATATCTGTATGTTTTAATAGAATATTTGGTTCTGTAAATTTTGAGCTTAAAAATAGATGAAAATATGGACTATCGGTTATAAACTCTGGTAAATCTTTAATATCATAAGGGTGTGGACGGATACCAAAGAGGATATTTTTATCTCTTATAAACTCTTCTATCTTTTTCCACTCATCTTGGGTGATTTGAGATATTGCTGATATATTTGACTCTCTAAATGTCGGAGCAAATAGTATTAATCTTCTTTTTCCTTTTATCTTCTCTATCTCTTTAGACTCATCTTTAAGTAGTTTTGTTAATGGGTAATCTTTTTGCAATATTGCATATCGTGGGAGTCCTGTAATTTTGACTATATCTCTATCTACTCCAAAAGCTTTAATATTTGTCTCTCTATCACTTGGACTACTTGAAATTATCATATCATAGAGTTTTGCATTATTTTTTAACTGCTTTAATTTTAGTAAAGGAATATTTGGCATAAGATTTTCTATCCTCTTAATTGCTACTCCATGCCATAGATTTATAATTTTACGACTCTTAAATTTTCTATATATATGTGCATCTCTTGGATTATGAGATAAGATAAATACTCCTGAGGTCATAATATGAAAGGCTGACTTAAGAGTTAGTCCCTCTAATAGAGTAGCACCCATAGATACTATATCATCTCTAATAGCTTTTGGACAACTCCCGTCTTTATAGATATATAGTTTTAAATCATCTCTTTGTAAATACCTCTGCAAGACTACTCTCAGATTTCCAGAAAAGAATGTTCTATCCTTGACTACAAATAGGATTTTATTTGGATTTTTAATAAAAAATATATCTAAAAAGCCTATAACTACTGTTTTTAGACGACGAGACCTAAGAACTCTTTTTATCATGATTTAAATCTCTTTAGTATCTTTTTTATGGGCTTTAATCTATCTCTTTTTTTTATTTTATCTCCACGTAACTCCTCTATTGCCTTATGAATATTATTAAAGGTAACTCCTGATAGCTCATCTAAACTTCTCTCCCACCACTTAAGCTCCAATAGCTTTTTAATAGTTGCTTTATCAAAACGGTATCTAATAAGTTTAGCAGGAACTCCACCGACTATTGCATAGGGGGGAACATCTTTAACTACAATAGAGTTTGCACCAATAATTGCCCCATCTCCAATAGTAACTCCACTCTTTACAACTACTAAAGAGCCAATCCATACATCATTACCTATAGTACAACCCTCTATTTGATTGTAGTGTAACTCTTTAAAATTGCTACAATCACTCTTATAGTCAAAATGCTCTTTAATATTGTACTGCATTGATGAGGTACTTAACCAATCTATAGGGTGGTCAACTGTGCCAATCTCACACTTTTTTCCAATAGAGCAGAACCTACCAATTTTAGTATTATAAAATATTGTTGTTCCATTATTTATATATGTATATCTACCTATCTTGACTCTATTTCTAATATCTGCATTGGCATATATTGTAACGGGTTCTTCTAATTTAGCCCCCTTATTTAAATCTACACCTTTATATATTCTATTTCTACTTGACAAATATACTCCTTAGTGTATTGTATTTAACATATTTTTCTCTTCTAGGAGTCTATCTCTCTTGTTCATAGCTTTAAATATATTATCTATTAATATCTCTACACTCTTTTTATCTGTTAATATATCACCTATTGCTTTATAGTTCTCTTCTGGCATCTTTATAAGATTATCTCTATATACTTCTAATACCTCATTATCTTTAAAATAGATATAGTCAAACCCTTTAGATTGACTTGAGTGTTCTATATAGTTATCATTATCTCCAAAATCTAAATAGATATGTAAAGCCCTATGATAGATTAGAGATTGAAAATTTTTATAACCATCATTAATATATAAGATAACCTTAAAATCATTATCTTCATAATATGTTAATACATCATCAATAGTATATGCATAGGCTATATTAAAATTGGTCTCTGCCTTTAAATATCTATATACCTTTAAATCTCTTACTACAAATCTTAACTTCTCTCTTTTATCTATCGCTTCAAAAACCTCTCTAAACTGCTCAATCTGATATATAGCCAATATTTCTCCAAAGAAGTATATAGCAATATTCTCATATCCATTCTCTGCTCTACTTCGATTTAGATTAATCTCTCGTTTTCTTATCTCATTTGTAAATGGGTCTATCTTTTTAGATATCAATCTATCTCTCTCATTAATAATATCTGTTATAGATGAGATAAATTTTTTAATACTCTCACCCTTTTTATAATCACCTAAATAGAGTTTTTTAACCTCTTCTCGCTTCTCTCTCATAGGGTCATTTTTTATCTCATCTTCTATTAGCTCTATTAGATTATCTATATTATCTCGATTTAATCTATTACACCCCTTTAATATATTATACTCCTCTACATTATGTACCTCTGGATTAAATACATCTGCAAGTAAAAAGGGCTTATTTACATTTAAAAAGTCTGTCATAGTTGATGACATATCAAAGATACCAAAATCAACTATTGGAAATATATTATTAACATCTTCCTTATCTAACATTACAGCATAGGGACTACTCTCCACTCTTTTAATAATCTTTTGATGTATCTCTTTTACTTTTGGGTCATTTCCACCTAAATTTGGGTGAGGTTTATAGATAAAAAAGTATCTATTGCTATCTATAATTTGATTTACAATCTTCTCTCCATAAACATCAACAGAAGTATATCTCATAGAGCGATGTGTAGCTTCATAGGTTGTTGTATATATTACCACTGGTCGATTTTTAGTATCTAAGCTTATTGGCTTTATAAAATCGAATTGTGGTCTTCCTGTCTGAATTAACTTTTTAGGGTCTAAATTTATTAGATACTTTATATAGTTATTATATCCATTTGGAGCATGAACAAATATATAATCATACCCCTTTACCTGATTAGAGTGATCGGAGGATTTATCACTCTCTCCATGGTTTATGTGTATATGGAGAACATTCTCATTTAGAAGAGATTGATAGTTCTTTACACCATTATTTATATATATAATTACCTTGAAGTTGTGCTTATTGTAAAATTTATGAAGTTGCTCTATACTATTTCTATATGCAATTGGAAATGGTAATATAGTTTTAAAATAGCTCTGTACCTCTCTATTTCGGACTACAACTACAATTTTATGTATCTTATTAAGCTCTTTAAAAGTATCTATCCACTGTTTTATCTGATAGGTCTGCCCCATTCCTCCAAAAAAATAGACAACAACCTCTGCTTTAGAAATTTCTTTACTTCTTATATCAAAAATCTCATAAACTCTCTCTTCATATTTTGGATATTTTGCTAAAAAGGTTTTAATATTTCTCTTTATATCTTTTTTTATATTCACTACTCTCTCCTTTATTTAAAATGCTTTCAATACAACAGCAGTACTAACTGCAATCTGATAGAGTATCTGAGTAATACTAGATGTTATCTGAATATCTTTACTATCAACTTTTCCTAATATTAAAATAGAGTCTCCTGCTTTAATATCAACAGATTTAGCACTCCACCAAGAAGTTGCATTATAGGTAATAACCCTTCCACTCTTTTTGACTATGAGGACTCTCTGCTTATCTGCTCTTGGAGAGAATCCTCCACACGACTCTATATAATCCTCAACTGTATAACCACTCACAAAAGTTTGTGCATTGGGTAGAGATACTTCTCCTTCGACTATAACAACTTGACTCTTCTTAGGAATAAAGACTCTATCTCCATCTTCCAATATAACTGTCGATAGGTCTGTAGAGCTATTTATAATCACCTGCCCCTTAGGTTTTACCTTAGAGGCTCTTCTTATAAAATCAAGAATTAGAGCAGACTCCTCCTTTCGTATCTTCGCCTCCTCTAGTGTTGATGAACCTGTAGTCATTACTCTCGCTTCTAAATCCTTCAGATTAGCTTTAATAAGTTTTGCCTGTTTAATAGCTATACTCTTTCTATATAGTTGCACAGCTCTTATATCGGATAGAGGTGTCAGAGTAATCTTAGATAGTAAATCTTTTAAATTTTCCCCCTTTTTTACCATTATGCTATGCAAATTGGCATGTTCTCCATCAATATATATTGTAATATTATCTTTAAGATAATCAGATACAAAACGAATTTTATCTCCATTTTTAAGAGATATACTATATCTATCTGATATAGGGTACTTTTTAATCCTCTCTAATCCATCTATCCATTTAGTTACAATAAAGTGTGTAACATTTGGTTTTACCGATATATATCTTATAATATCATCTACTAAAATAGTGTTACCTAAAAATTCAAATGTATAATTTTTCTCTACCTCTCCACTAATCTCTATTCTATTTTTAATATTTCCAACTCTAATTACATCTCCATTATGAAATTGAAATGGAACTAAATTTCCATCTAATAGAAAATGATATAAATCAACTCTTTTAACTACTCTATTATCTCGTAAGATAGATACATCTCTATAACTCCCCTCTCCATTAATAACTCCACCTGCTTTATCTAATAGTTGTAAAATAGAGTCCCCCATTAAAGCACTATATAGTCCTGGTTTTTTAACTTTACCCGTTATAAATACGGATATTGCCTGATAACTATCTAAATTAGCATATATATTTACATTACTATTAAAGACTCTGTTAACACTTCTCTCTATTACACTCTTTAGATTTTTATTATTAACTCCCAAAAGGTGAACAACTCCTACCTTAGGAATAAAGATATTGCCTTGTAAATCTATCTTTAGCTCTCCTGTATAGTTATACGCACCCCATAGTTTAATAGATATCTTATCCCCTATATTTAAAATATAATTTGAGTTATATCTAAGCTCTCTATTTTTCTTAAACTCTCCTTCAAATAGAGACTCTCCAAAATATGAATTATTCTCTTTTATATTTTTGATTTTAGATATATCTTCATTAGTTAAATCTAAATTAATAGAATAGATAATATTAAAAAAAAATATTAACAGCAGTAGTATTCTCATGCCTTCTCCTTATCTTCTCCTTAATCTCTATGATCTTTTATAATAGCGTAAATCATAGACACTATTCCATAAATCATAAATAGTGCCATAAATATAGTTATAATGTTTTTTAATTTATCAGGTTGACTATAGCTATCTGATAGCGTTGGTTTTGTAATAATAATAAAATTCTTACTATTTTGAGTTGCCTCTATCATTGCCAAATCTAACTGTATTAAAGTCTGTCTATACCTCTCCTTATTAAACTCTACATCACTTTTTAATCTCTCAAATTCAAATAGGTTTTTATTTAACTCATTTTTACTAATACCTGAAAGGCTATTTTTAATACTATTTAATTTATCCTTAAGAGTTTTAATTTCAGCTTTTATACTTCTTATCTCTATAGTTGAGCTATTCATATACTGCTTTAATTTTGAGTATTTTAACTCTTTTTGAATAATCTCCTGCTCCAATTTTGATATAATTTTACTTTTTGATTTAATATCAATAGATGGATCTATAGTTTTATGTCTATTTTGATAATTTAATAACTTTTCAATAGATGATAGCAGTATCTCTTTATTATTTCTCTCCTGATTTTTTATAAATTTTAATATCTTATCCCCACTATCTCTATTAAACATATTTAACATCTTCTCAGCCTCTAAAATAATAAACTCCAATATCTCTTTAGCCATCTTAGCATTAGTGTGAAGAAATGATATATCAAGGGTATTTGAAGTAACATCATAATTTACAATAACTCTTTTTTTATATAAATTTAAAAAATCAGCGGATGTTGAAAAAGGATATTTTCTCTGTAAAAAATCTATATCTCTGCTCATATAATGTTCTTTTAATTTAAATTTTTTATCTATTTTATTAAACATCTCCATTGAGTATATATATTTTTCTATAAGTTTAGAGTCTTGCATATTGGAATTTGCATTTGGCAATAGTGTAGTTATCATATTTGTAGGCGTAGTAGGAGATTTCAAATCTTTTATTAATATTGTTGATGTTGATTTATATAGTTCAGTCTGTACAAAAACTATATAATAAGATAGTCCTAGAAAGGGTATAAGAAAAAGAAATAAAAACCCTCTATTTTTTAAAATTTTCATTAAAATACTCCTTAACTATTAATATTATTATACATTTTTATTGCATCTTTTATATTATCATAGAAGTATAATTTCGCATTGTCTAAAACTATACCAACATCACAAATATCTCTTAAAGTATTCATATCATGACTAACCAATAAAACACTACAACTCTCAATCTTCTTTAAAAGAGCATCCTTTGACTTTTTTTTAAATCTCTTATCACCAACAGATAGTGTCTCATCAATTAAAAGATAATCAAAATCGAATGCTAGACTTAATCCAAAGCTAAGTCTTGATTTCATTCCAGATGAGTATGTCTTTATTGGCATATCAAAATAGTCACCAAGTTCTGAAAAAGATTTTACAAACTCTAATGCCTTATCTATCTCATCTCTATTTTTTCCATAGATGCGACATACAAACTTTACATTTGCTCTTCCCGTCATATCTCCTTGAAAACCACCAGATAGCCCTAATGGCCATGAGAAACTATTATTAGATATAATTTTACCTTGATTTGGAAACTCTATTCTACCTAACATTCTCATTAAAGTAGATTTCCCAGCCCCATTTCTTCCAAATATTCCCACATTAACACCCTCTGGAATAATAAAAGATACATTTTTTAGTAGATATTTTTTTCCATATGGAGTTCTAAAGTATTTAGTTACATGCTCTAATCTAATCATTGAGATACAATTGCTTTACTAAGTCTAATATATAATCTAAGTCCAATATATAGAGGAATTGTACTCCATAATAGCATATATGTATAGTTTACAAACTCATCTGTTATAGAGTAAAAATATGAGGCGTGAATAAGCTCCATAAAGTGTACTAATGGATTTATTGATAGAAGTTTAGAAGCAGATGGAGGTAAATCTGCTAAAGTATAGAATATTGCAGAGATAAACATAAGAGGCATCATTGCTAATTTTACAACTTTTGTAAAACTTGTAAAAAAGAAACCAATTACACTAACCATTAAACCAAATCCAAAAGCAAACATAATTAACCATACAATAGTTAATAAAACCATACCAAGATTTTCTGGATGCATATCATAATTAAAGTAAAAACCTACTCCAATAAATATAAATGAGATTACCCCTGTAATCATAATTTCAACTAATAGTCTTGCAATTAAAGTATCAATAGGCTTTACTTGTTTATATGCAAATAGAGCCTTATTTGATTTAAAGGCACTCATTGAGTTATTTACAATATGTCTAAATAGATTATATGCAATAAATCCAACTGTAATAAATACAGCATAATCAAAATTAGAACGCTTTCCAAATAGAAGTATCTTTACACTAACGAATATGAATATTTGAAGCAGAGGTTCTAAAAAAATCCAAATATATCCAATCTTTCCAGCAGAGAAGCGAACATTAACCTCTCTTAAAAAGAGAGCATATATTACAGATTTTTGTATCTCCCATGAACTTCTAACTCTCAATAAAACTCCTATCTATACCCATTAGGGTTATTTGATTGCCATCTCCAACTATCTTCACACATTTCATCAATACCTCTCTTTGCTTCCCAACCTAAAACCTCTTTAGCATAGCTTGGGTCTGCATAACATGTAGCAATATCTCCAGCTCTTCTTGGTGCTATCTTATATGGGATTTTAACTCCTGATGCTCTCTCAAACGCTTTTACCATATCTAACACAGAATAACCATTTCCTGTTCCAAGATTTATTGTCACTACTTTATCAAATGTTTCTATTTTATCTAAAGCTTTGACATGTCCATCTGCTAAATCCATTACATGTATATAGTCTCTAACTCCTGTACCATCATGAGTATCATAGTCATCTCCAAATACACTTAGATACTCCCTCTTACCAATAGCAGTTTGAGAGATAAATGGCATAAGATTATTTGGTATATCAGCAGGGTCTTCTCCAATTACTCCACTCTTATATGCTCCAACAGGATTAAAATATCTAAGTAGGACTATCTTCCAGCTATTATCAGAGATGAATATATCTCTTAAAATCTCTTCTATAAATAGCTTACTTCTCCCATAAGGATTAGTTGCACTAGTTGGGAAATCCTCTTTTATTGGATTTGAGGCAGGATTTCCATATACTGTAGCAGATGAGCTAAATACGATAGATTTACACCCATTTTCACCCATAACTCTACATAGATTTATAGTTCCATATACATTATTATCATAATACTTAATAGGCTCACTAACAGACTCTCCAACAGCCTTTAGCCCTGCAAAATGTATGACTGCATCTATCTTATATTTTTTAAATACTCTATCTAAATCTTCTCTACTTCTAATATCCCCCTCTACTACATCAATGGCTCTATCTACAATCTTTTCAACTCTTCTAACACTCTCTATAGATGAGTTAGAGAAGTTATCAAATACTACTACATCATATCCAGCCTCTATTAAAAGTATAAGGGTATGAGAGCCTATATATCCAGCTCCACCTGTTACTAAAATATTTTTTCTCAACTATAATCTCCCATCAGCACTCTTTAAAACCGACTTAATATCAAATACCACTTGGTCACTCACCTTTAAATCTAAATTTTTATAATCATTATGGGCTACTGCTAATACTACAGCATCATAACTCTCTATATCAACATTAACCTCATCTATTAAATCTAAATTATACTCTCTTTTTACTTCATTTCTGTCAGCCCAATAGTCACTTACATCTACTCTACAGCCAAAATCTTCTAATTCTCTAATAACATCAATAACTCTACTATTTCTAATATCAGGACAATTCTCTTTAAATGTAATACCCAATAATAAGACTCTTGAACCCTCTATCTTTTTTCCTTTCTTTATCATAAGCTTAATAACTTGATTAGCCACATATATACCCATATTATCATTTAATCTTCTACCTGCTAATATAATCTCTGGGTGATAACCAACCTCTTTTGCCTTATGTGTTAAGTAGTATGGGTCAACTCCAATACAGTGTCCACCAACTAATCCCGGTTTAAACTTTAAAAAGTTCCATTTAGTCCCTGATGCCTCCAATACAGCATTAGTATCAATCCCTAACTTTCCAAATATCATAGATAACTCATTTACAAATGCTATATTTATATCTCTTTGTGAGTTCTCAATAACTTTAGCAGCTTCTGCTACTTTGATTGATGGTGCAAGGTGTGTTCCTGCTGTAATAATTGAGCTATATAAATTATCTATCTTTTTTGCTATCTCTGGAGTTGAGCCAGATGTAACTTTTAGGATTTTTGTAACTGTATGCTCTTTATCCCCTGGATTAATTCTCTCTGGTGAGTATCCACAGAAGAAATCCTTATTAAATTTTAATCCTGAGACTCTCTCTAATATAGGTACACAATCCTCTTCAGTTGCTCCTGGATATACAGTACTCTCATAAATTACAATATCTCCATCTTTTAAAACCTTACCTATTGACTCACTAGCCTTTATAAGAGGTGTTAAGTCGGGTTTTTTATGTCTATCTATTGGAGTTGGAACTGTTACAATATATATATTATAATCAGCAATATCTTCCAATTTATCTGTAAACTCCATTCCATTAGCTATTGCCTCTTTAACCTGTTTACTAGTTAACTCAAGAGTTCTATCTATACCTTTATTTAATTCATCAATTCTCCATTTAGCAATATCAAATCCTATAACTTTATATTTTGATGAAAAAGCATGAGCTAATGGAAGACCTACATAACCTAAACCGATAACTGCTATTTTAATACTCATAAACCACTCTCTATTTTATTTTTTTTTATTATATCGTTAAATTCCTAAATCATAAATTTGAACAATACCTATTAATTTATGATTAATAGAAACTAAAAGAGAGTTTACCTTATATTCTTTCATCATCTTTTGGGCATCTATAAGTTTTGAAGTAGGATTTATACTTTTAGGATTTAGAGTCATTAAATCTTTAGCCTTTAAAGAAAAAAACTTCTCTTCCATACTCTCCATAGTTCTTCTAATATCACCATCAGTTATAATACCAATAATATTATCCTCTTCCATAACTACAACTAAACCCAACTTATATCCAGATACAATAGATATAATATCTTTAATTGAACTATCTTTCCTACATATCGGAAGATTTTTACTCTTCATTACATCTTCAACTTTTGTTAAAAGTCTTCTACCAAGACTACCTCCAGGGTGAAAATGTGCAAAATCACTATCTCTAAAACCTCTAATCTTCATTAGGGCAATAGCTAAAGCATCACCCATAACAAGAGTAGCAGTAGTTGATGAGGTTGGAGCAAGTTGTAGAGGACACGCCTCTTTATCTATTTTAATATTTAGATGATATGTGCTATTTTTAGCAAGAGTGGAGTCTATATCTCCACTCATTCCAATAATTATATTTTTTTGAGATTTTAAAAATGGAATAACTCTTAATATCTCGTCTGTCTCTCCTGAATTAGATATTAAAAGAACTATATCACTCTTCTCAATCATTCCTAAATCTCCATGATAGGCTTCAGCAGGGTGTAGAAAAAAACTTGGTGTTCCAGTACTAGCCATTGTAGCTGCTATCTTTTTTCCAATAAGTCCAGATTTTCCCATACCTGATACTATAAGTTTACCGTTTGAATTAAATATAGCCTCTACACTCTCTTTAAAATCTACTGTTAAAAGGTTAGATAGATTTGCTATCTCATTAGCCTCTATTTTAAATACCTCTTTTGCAATCTCTAATATATTCATATATTTATTAATTCCTTTGGTGATTAAATTCAGGTACTATATCTTTTAAAAGTTTTAAGAGAGTAGTATTATCACTACTATTAACTAGATTATATATTTTACTCTCTAACTCTTTATAATCTATAGGAGGATTTTGAGAAACTAAAATAGAGCTATATTTTGTTTTTAACTCTGCATCACTAATTAATAACTCCTCATATAGTTTTTCACCTGCTCTTAAACCTGTAATTTTAATCTCTATATCATCTCTTCCCGATAGCTCTATCATTTTTTTGGCTAAATCATAAATCTTAATAGGCTCACCCATATCTAATATAAATAGCTCTCCACCTTTGGCAATAGAACCTGCTTGAAGAACTAGCTGACAAGCTTCAGGTATGAGCATAAAATATCTTGTAATATCTCTATGAGTAACTGTTATAGCCTCTCCTTTTGCTATTTGAGATTTAAATTTAGGAATTACAGAGCCTGAACTCCCAAGTACATTTCCAAATCTAACAGCAACAATCTCACTCTCTTCTGGTGGAACTGCTCTTGCATATAGTTCACATATCCTCTTAGTTGTGCCCATAACATTAGTAGGTCTTACAGCCTTATCTGTTGAAATCAGTATTATCTTTTTAGCTCTATATTTTATAGATAAATCTATTACATTTTTAGTCCCAATAATATTATTATTAATTGCCTCTTTAATATTCTCTTCACATAGTGGAACATGTTTATATGCGGCTGCATGTATTACAATATCTGGAGTATATCTCTTCAATGTCTTTTCTAACATATCTCTCTCTTGAACATTTTGCATAATCGCTACACTCTTACTATTATCTATTTGTTCATTAATTGAGTAGAGATTAAATTCACTATTATCAACTAAGATTATCTTTTTAGCTCCAAATATCTCAACCTGCCTTGATATCTCACTTCCAATACTTCCACCTGCACCTGTAATTAATACTATTTTATCTTTTATAAAAGAGGCTATACTCTTTTTATCTAAATCTTTAGGTTGTCTCGCGAGTAAATCCTCTATTGATATATCTTTTAGAGTTGGTTTATCATCTTTTAGAAGTTGTGCTACCTTTATCTCATTAACTCCCTCTTTATGAAGTTTTGTAAAAAGTCTATCTAACTCTTTTTGGTTTAATCTCTTAGCAATAATTACAGCTTCAATATCTAGCTCATCTATAACACTGCTTAGTCTATTTATACCATATACCATTAAATTAGAGAAGTATGTACCTATTAAATCTCTCTTATTAGATATAAGTGCAATAGGTTGATATGGTATCTCTTCTGCCCATGCACTCTTAATAATAGTAATAGCCCTCTCATTAGCACCAATTATAAGAGTTCTCTTCTGAATATTTGATGTAGTTCTCTCTATATATAATCTCTTTGATATTCTAATAAATCCTATAAAAAATAGAGATAGAAATAGGTCAATTACAACTACACTTCTAGGAAATGGTCTAAAGAACTCATAAAAAAATATAACTATTAGATAGAATATTGAGTAGGCAAATATGTGTGCAAATACTATTCTTCTATACTCAACCAGTCCAAAGTATCTCCAAGCAATAAAATATATCTTAAATATAAAAAATAGAGCTATCTTAATAGGGATTAAAATCCACATAGCTCTAAACATAGAGTCTAAAAAGTTCGGTGGTATATGAAAATTAAATCTTAAGAGATATGCTATAGAGATAGTAGCTATAGATATAACTATATCAAAAGAGATAAAAAAGATAACTCTCTTTAGTTGTGTTGGTTGAAATAGTGAACTCTTTAACATATATTTTGTATAACCTCAACTACTCTATGTAGTTTACTAAAATCTTTTGTTGGAGATGGGAGACATATTCCTTTTTTATATAGCTCTTCACTTGTTCCATCTATAAAAGATTTAGAGCTATTTTTAAAAAGAGGTTGTAGGTGCATAGGTTTCCATAGTGGACGACTCTCAATATTATGCTCCTCTAAGGCATCTATCACCTTTTTAGGATTGGTTTTATCAAAAGTTAGAGTAGTTAGCCATCTATTTCCTCTACTATTTTTAATCTCTGGCATAAAATTAATCTCACTAATATTTGCTAACTCCTTGCTATAAAAATCAAATATCTCTCTCTTCTGCTCCACTCTTTTATCTAAAACTTCCATCTGTGCTACACCTATTGCTGATAGTACATTACTAAGTCTATAGTTATATCCATACTCTTTATGCTCATAGTGTAAAAATGGCTCTCTTGCTTGAGTAGATAGAAATTTAGCTCTCTCTATCCACTCTCTATTACTGCTTACTAACATTCCACCACCACTTGTGGTTAATATCTTATTCCCATTAAAGCTAAATACACCTAAATCTCCAAATGTTCCACTTTGTTTTCCTTTAAAAGATGCACCTAATGACTCTGCACTATCTTCTATAAGATATATATTACTCTCTCTGCATATCTCTACTATCTTATCAATCTCTGCCATCTGTCCATATAGATGAGTTAAAATTAGAGCTTTGGGCTTTTTAGGTAACTCTCTAATAGCCTTTTTTAAAAGCTCTGGAGATAAGTTCCAACTACTATCACTATCAATAAATATTGGCTCTGCACCTTGATATAATATAGAGTTTATTGAGCCGATAAATGTAAAAGATGAAGCTAAGACTAAATCACCTCTACCTACTCCTAATACCCTTAGAGCAAGATGTAATCCAGCAGTAGCAGAGGAGAGTGCAACTGTATAATCGACTCCACAATACTCTTTTATACTCTCTTCAAACTTAGTGACATAAGCTCCTGTTGGTGCAATATAGTTACTCTTAAATACCTCATCAATATATATCTGCTCTACTCCACTCATATGTGGAGGAGATAAAAAAATTCTATTCATCTAACCTCCTTATAACCTTTGCAGGTACACCAAAAGCTATAACATTATCAGGAATATCTTTTAAAACTAAACTATTAGCACCAACAATACTATTTTTGCCAACTGTTACATTTGGCATAATTGTCGAGTGAGAACCAATTTTACAGTTCTCTTTTAGGTGAACAGAGCCTTGTTTGTTATCAATAGTTGAGATAGTATAAATTGAGCAGTGAGAGCCTAACTGTACATAATCTTCAATAATAACCCCATATTTAGCATTAATATAACAAAAAGCACCAATATCACTTTTATATCCTAGATCTAAACCATCTTTGTTTTGCACAACCCAATTATATTTTGTTAGTTTTCCCTCTTCAATCTCTGGAAACTTCCAGTTATTAAAACGCTCATTTTCTTGCATCACTTATTCCCTTTAAACTTCTCTACTGTTATAGAATTATTAGAAGATATATCACTTCTTTTAATAACCTTTAAAAGAGTTAGCCATAAAATCTTTAAATCTAATAGAAAAGATTGATTATCAACATACCATATATCATATCTAAACTTATCCTCCCAACTAATAGCATTTCTTCCATTTACCTGAGCCCAACCTGTAATTCCAGGTAGAACGCTATGTCGTCTATTTTGTTCTTCATTATATAGAGTTAGATATTCAGCTAAGAGTGGTCTAGGTCCTATAAAACTCATATCTCCTTTTAAAACATTAAATAGTTGTGGTAATTCATCAAGACTACTCTTTCTAATTGCTAATCCAACTCTATTTAATCTCTTCTCATCGGGTAGCAACTCTCCATTTTTATCTCTCTCATTACTCATCGTTCTAAACTTATATATAGTAAATAGTTTTCCATCTAATCCAGCTCTTATTTGTTTAAATATTATAGGCGTTCCTATTTTAAAATATATAATTATAGATATAATTATATATATGGGGAGTAGTAATATAATTAAAAATATAGCTAAGATAGTATCAAATAGTCGTTTCATTTATAAAGGTTCTCCAATTCATCTTTCAATTTACTTAAAAAAAACTTTTGATTATATCTTTTTATAATTGAATTTCTGATATTAGATTTTAATTTTTGATATAGCTTTTTATCTTTAATTAGAGTCTCTATCCCATTAATTAAACTATTTACACTCTTTTTACTAACTAATATACCATTCTCTCTATCTACAATAATCTCATTACACCCATTTATATTTGTAGCTAATAGTGGAACTCCAAATGAACCGGCTTCAAGAAGAGAGTTTGGTAAACCTTCTCTATATGATGGAAGAACAAATAGAGATGATATAGATAAATATGGACGAATATCTTTTTGAAAATCTATTCTAATAATGTCTCTATTACTATTTAATAGTTCTATATTATCTATTGGATTTAAATCTGCCTCAAAATCTCCTACTATTAAAAGTTTTATATTTTTATATTTTTTATTTAATATATTAAAGGCTTTAATAAGCTCATCTATTCCTTTATCTTTTACAATTCTACCAATAAATAGTAAAACAAAATCACTCTCTCTAATATTAAGTTCTTCTCTTAATCTATCTTTCTCATCTTTAGTATATATATCTTTGAAGAACTCTGTATCAACCCCATTTATAGAGCCATTTCCAATAACTTTAATATCTCTTTTTGTTAAATTTTTATTTATAAACTCTCTTAATCCATAACTATTACAAAATAGATTTGTAGCAAAAGAGTATGTCAACCTCTCAATAGATTTTAATAAAATCTTCTTTTTACCAGAGGCTTCCATTAAAGGCATACCTACAATATTATGAACTCGTTTTGGAACTCGTGCAAAAAAAGATGCCACCATTGCTAAAAGTCCAGCCTTAGGAGTAAATGAGTAAACAATATCAGGTTTACTTTTTAAAAGATATAGATATATCTTAATTAAGGATTTTAAATCCTTAAATGGAGTAATTTTTCTACTCATATCAATAGAGATAATCTCTACCCCTTCAAACTTTTCTATATCTCTATTATTAGGGCTACTAGAGGTTATAAGAGTTACATTAAAAAATTTAGATAGATATTTAGGTTGCCCTTTAATTAGTGTAGCTAGACTTAAAGGGACAGTTGTAATTATAATGACTCTTTTCAAAAATTAAACCTTAAGTTTAAATATCTTTACAAAAGGTGTAAGTATAGTTGGTTCAAATAGTTTATGGTTATAGTGTTCTAGTACAAATAGTTGAATATATGTAGAGTTAAATAGTCTCTTATCTAATATAAGGAACTGTTCATAGTTTTTCATATATATAACATATACTCCAGAGCCAATATGTAAATGTTTAGTTCTTGTATGTAGTACTCCTTTACTATCATACTCCGTTACAATAAATTGTTCTATTGGTAAAATACTATTTCCTCTTTTAATATTACTTCCAATAATCTCCATACCATTACTAAGATAGAAACTATTTAAACTCTGTTTAATTAGACCTGCTCTAATAAATAGAGGCTGTCTATAGTTTTGTCCTGTCATTGGATTTAGATTTGAAAACAAATCAATGGTAGGTAAAATATCCATCATCTTAAATGGAAGATAAAAATATATATCTCTTGTCTTTTTAGGTAATTTTATATCTGAATTTAGAGATGCTATAAACTCATTTACACTTCTCTTTCCATACTCTCTCATTCCTTTTTCTAAAAGTGTACCTGTAAAATTACTATCTCTTAAACTTCTTTCTTTATACTCTGCATATAATCTTGCAATATTTGCTGATGCCTTTTGATTATGTAAAAGAGCAAAACTGACAGGATAGTTTGCACTTCCACTATGTCTTGCACCATCAATAAATGTTTTAACATCAGAGTAGTATCTAATAGGATATCCATAATCCCACCAAGCTAGTACATAATCCTCTCTTGATGCTATATGCTTTAACTTATCTAAAATATCTACTGTTGATTTTCTAAATACAGTTGGAACTTTATATTTTTCTATATGTATAATATTTGGCGTAATAATAGCAATTGTTGCAATAGTTATAAATACTAATTTTTTCTTTCTATCTTTAAAATAGTCTGATATATATATAATTAAATATCCCATACTAAGAGCTAATATTGGAACTGCATATACTGTAAATCTAAGTCCTCCCCATAGAGCGATAAATCCAAGTCCAACTAATGGAAGAGATAGTAAAAATATACGATGTTTAAATATTAATAGTAGATATCCTATGATTGATAGTATAAAAGTAATAGTGTGTCCACTAATACGATTGGCAAAAAGCTCAAAAGGTATTTCACCTGCCTCTCTTACTGTCTTTACAACAGAGAAGTAGTGTAATCCCTCATTAGCTATTGTATCTGAACCACTTCTAAATAGATAACCATTAATTCGAGATATAATTGGATCAAGTCCACCTGTTGCAAATATAAGTAATATAGATATAGCTAATATAAAAAATATTACTCTCTTATCTAAATCTGATTTAATATGAAAAAATCCAAAAAGTGCTAATATAAGTGGTATTTTTATAGATAAATCTATTTGAGATAGAGATATTAACATAAATATTAATACTTTATAGTTAAATATATCTCTTCTATCAAAAATTAGTGTATATAGAAGTAAAATTCCTGCCATAGATAGACTTAGTGAATAATTTTGAAAATACCACCAGTTAGATAAAACCATAAAAAAGGCTACAAGTAGAATATATCTATTTCTCTTTTTTAATATAGCATATATAGTAGCCCATAGAGTAAAAGTTGGAAGTACAATAGTTAGCATATCTGTATCGTAATATCCTGTCATTGTCCTATTGTAGTAACTCCAAGCAATACCTCCTAACAGTGCACCAATAAATCCTGCATACTCTATATTTAAGACTCTTGCTATTAACATAATAGGAATAACTAGAAGTGAACCAAAAAATGTTGGCATCCATAGAATAATAGTCTCAAATGAGAATGGTAAAATCTTTGCTAAAAATGCTGTTACAATAGCTAAAGAGCTATTAATAAATGAGCCATCACCCTTTTGATGACCTCCTGCTAATATATCTCTAGCTCCCTCTGCATAACCATATCCATCATTAGTATTAATCATTAATTGATTATTCCATTTGAATGCATCAACATCATGAAATTGATATACCCAAATAGTTCTAACTAATATACTAAAAATATAAGCTACTATTATTAATATAATAAAATTTTTTGTCGATAGTTTAAAGTTTGTCATAATTTTCCTATTTATTTTTAATAAATGATATTATATCACTCTTCTATTAATTTTTAAGCTATAGTAAGATATTATTTCAATCCCTAAAAAGCTCGATTAACTCAGTGGTAGAGTATCACCTCGACAAGGTGGGAGTCACTGGTTCAAATCCAGTATCGAGCACCATACTCTATTTAGAAATCTCCTCTATCATAAGTTGAATTGTAACTCTATTATTAAATATATTTTCATTAATTGTATAGATAATCTCCACACAACTATTAATAAAAAAGTTCTCTTGTGTCTTAAATAGAACACCTTTTAGTCGTATTCCATCTTTAAAGAAGATAAATCTTTTATGCTCTCCATCTTTTCCCATAGTGGCTACATCTTCTATTATGACATCTTTTGTTATAAATTTTGGTCTGCTATTTCCTTGTCCATAAGGTTCATATCTTTTCATCATCTCTATAAATCTGAAATCTATATATCTAAACTCCAACTCTCCTAAAATATCAGGGTCTATAATATTTTCATTATACCCTTTAGCCATATAGTTTAGCTGCAGTTCTCTTTTAAATCTATCTAAATTTTTATATGGCAGACTTAGTCCAATAGCAGAGTGGTGTCCTCCAAACTTAGTTAGTAGCTCTCTTGACTCATTGGTAATCTCAAAAAGGTTACATGTTAAAAAGCTTCTACCACTCCCTTTTAAATCTCCATTTTCACTTTTTGTCAAAATTATAGTGGGTTTTTTATGAACTCTAGCAACTCTAGCTGATACTATCCCAATAACTCCCTCATGCCAATTCTCTCCATTTACAACAATTACTTTATCTTTTGGATTTACTTTTTCTAGTGCTTCATCTGTAATTTTCTGCTCTATAGCTTTTCTTTGATTATTAAACTCTATTAATATCTCTAATTTAGAATTAGCCTCATAGATATTTCTACTCATTAGAAAATCAACTGCATAAGAGGCATCTTCCATTCTACCTGCACTATTTAATACAGGAGCTATCTGAAAGGCTATATCTTCTGCATTTAGAGAAGTTTTATTAAGTCTATTTTTAAATGATTTTATGGCAGATAGCGTAGAGCTATTCAGTATTTTTAATCCACTATTAACCATAGCTCTATTTATATGTTTTAGTGGCATCATATCGGCTATTATTGCAATAGATACCAATCCTAGATATGATTTAATATCTACTGAAGATTTTAAAGTTTTATTTAATGAGGCTATTAGATACCACGCTATCTGAGCTCCACAAACTTCACTATATGGAAAATTGCAATCAGGCTGTTTCTGGTCAACTATCGCATAAGCTATTGGTAACTCTTTTGGTAAAAGATGATGGTCTGTAATAATTAAGTCTATATCATACCTCTTACAAAGTTTACTAGCCTCTACTGCTGATATGCCATTATCAACTGTAATTGCTAAGTCATAATTGACTATTCTAGGAATTATAGTTGTAGAAAGCCCATAACCGTCCCTAAAACGGTTAGGAATGAGCCAGTCAAGGGGTAAGCCTACCTCAGAGAAAAAAAGCCTTATAATCGTTGTAGAGACAACTCCATCAACATCATAGTCTCCTATTAAAATTATCTTCTCTCTATTTTTAATAGCTTCTACTATTCGATTAGTAGCTTTTTGCATATCTTTAAACTCTGTTGGGTGAGGAAGATTAGATAGATTTAGAAATCCATCATCTCTAAATCTATCTTCTAATATCTCTTCAATTTTTTTAGGAGTTAGGTTTACCATCTAAACTCTTTTTTACAAATGCTAAAATAGATGGATTTGGATTTTGAAGTCTGCTTGTAAACTCTGGATGAAACTGAACTCCTAAAAACCAAGGATGGTTATCTATTTCGATAGCTTCAATCAATCCATTTGATTCTCCTGTAACACTCATACCATTAAGCTCTAACTGCTCTCTATATTTTGGATTTGCTTCATATCTATGTCTATGTCTTTCAAATATTGTTGATGCCATATATGCCTCTTGTAGCTTTGAGCCTTTTTTTGTATTACACTCATATTCACCTAGACGCATTGTCCCACCTAGAGGAGAGGTAGATGTTCTTATCTGCTTAGTACCAGATGCATCTATAAACTCATCAATTAAAAATATTAAAGGCTCTTTCGTATTTTTATCAAACTCAACTGAATTTGCATTTTTCATTCCTAGTACATTTCTTGCATACTCAATTATTGCTAATTGCATACCAAGACATATTCCTAAAAATGGAATTTTATTCTCTCTTGCATATCTAATTGCCTCTATTTTTCCCTCAACTCCTCTCTCTCCAAATCCACCTGCAACTAAAATTCCATCACAATCAATTAGATACTGTTTTGCTGTATTATTTTCGATTTTTTCACTATCTACCCATCTAATATCTACTTTTGCGTCAAGATTAGCTCCTGCATGTATAAGTGCTTCTGTTAAAGATTTATATGACTCTTTTAAATCAAGATATTTTCCAACAAATGCTATTGTTGTTTTTCTTTTAGGCTCTAATATCTTTCTAACTAATTCAGCCCACTCTCTCATATTTGGCTTTAAATATCCTAAATCAAGCTGTTTAGATATTGGATTTAATATCTCTTGTACTTTAAAATTTAGAGGTACTTGATATATTGTAGGGGCATCTATTGCCTCTATAACAGATTCTGTATCAATATCACAGGTAAATGCTATCTTTTCTCTAATCTCTTTTGGTATTCTTTCTTCAGCTCTTAAAATGAGCATATGAGGTGTAATTCCAATTCTTCTTAGTTCTTGAACTGAGTGTTGAGTTGGTTTTGTTTTTAACTCATCAGCTGTTTTTATATACGGTAAAAGTGTAACATGTATATTCATAACAAAGTTTTTGCCAAGTTCATGCTTCATTTGCCTTATAGCTTCTAAAAAAGGCATTCCCTCCATATCGCCTGTAGTCCCACCAAGTTCAACAATTAAGATATCTTTTTTCTCTCCTGCTAATACTATCCTCTCTTTTATTTCATTTGTAATATGAGGAACTATCTGTATTGTTTTTCCAAGGTATTTACCTTTTCTCTCATTTTCAATAACGCTTTTATATATCTGTCCTGTTGTAAAATTATTATTGCAAGTAAGAGAGTTATCTAAAAATCTCTCATAGTGACCTAAATCTAAATCTGTTTCAGCTCCATCTTTGGTTACAAATACCTCTCCATGTTCTAGTGGAGACATAGTCCCTGGGTCAACATTTATATATGGGTCTAATTTCAATACTCCTACTCTAAAACCAGAGTGTTTTAAAAGTGTTCCAATACTTGCTGCTGTTATTCCTTTACCTAAAGAGCTAAGTACTCCTCCTGTTATGAATATATATTTGGTTTGATTTTTTAACATTTACCTTCCTAATTAAATGATAATTGGCATTATAACAGTTATAAATTATTTGTTCTTTTAAAATATGATTTGTATTTTTTTTTATTTATTAATTTAGATTTTTTTTGATAAGTTTTTGGAAATCAAAAAAAATTTTTTTTTGCTTTTCTTTTTTTTAGTTATTTTCTTCTAGAAATAGTACCATTTATGCTTAAAATGCTTATTAACTATAGATAATTACTTTGTGGATTTAATACCCATTTCGTAAACCGACAAGAAAAACCTACAAAAATTTCCAAAATAGTATTAAAAAATCTGTAAATCTTTACTTTATCGTTTGAGTAGTACTTAATAGCTACTCTTTACCTGCATCACTATTCCACTTCACACAGAGA
>JALWDJ010000088.1 GCA_027014605.1 Campylobacteraceae bacterium | reverse complement strand
TAAGACACGATATTACAGAACTTATGAAAACTAAAGAAAAATTAGCTAAACAGAAAATTGATGGATTAACTAAATTACCAAATAAAAATGCTTTTTTAGAAGATATTAAAAAAATTAAAAATCCTATACTATTTTATCTAAATATTGATGATTTTATGAAGTTAAATAATCTATATGGTAATAGAGTTGGAGATAGAGTACTTATACATATGGCAAAATTACTAAAAAATACTCTAAAAGATATAGAGTGTTTAATATATAGAGTCTATAATGATGAATTTTTAATAGTTTTTGAATCTAATAAGATAAATATAGATAATTACAAAAGATATATATTAAATATCATAGATATTATAGAGAGAAGTACTATAGAGTGTAATGCACCTGAATGTATAAGTTTCACTTTAAGTGGAGGAGTCTCTTACTATCTACATGATAAAAATTATGAAAACTTATCTCTATATGCAAGTATTGCTAGAGATGTTGCAAAAAATGAGAAGAAAAAATTTCTTCTTTACAATCATAATATGCAAAATCGTGAAGATTATGATAAAAATATTGTATGGATTAAAAATATTAAAAAAGCTATTGAAGATGATAAATTTATACCATATTTTCAACCTATATTAGATAATAAAAGTAATAAAATTACTAAATATGAGTCTCTAATTAGAATGATAGATGAAAAGGGAAATATAGTATCTCCATTTTTCTTTTTAGAAATTGCAAAAAAGGCAAAGCTATATTCAAAAATTACAAAACTAGTTATAGATAAAACTTTAAAAGTGTTTAGATATAAACCTGAATATGAGTGTTCTATTAATCTAACAACAGATGATATTATGAATAATGATACTAGAAAATATATATACAATATGTTAAAAGAGTATCCGTATCCTCAAAATATAATATTTGAGATTATAGAAACTGAAGAGATTATAGATTTTAAATTAGTCAACTTTTTTATAGAAAGAGTAAAAAAGTATGGGGTAAAGATAGCAATAGATGATTTTGGAACAGGTTATGCAAATTTTAAATATATAATAAATTTAAATATAGATTATATTAAAATAGATGGAAGTTTAATTAAAAATATAGTAACAAGTAATGAATCAAAGCTTATTGTTGAGGCAATTATTGCATTCTCTAAAAAATTAGGAATTAAAACTATTGTTGAGTTTGTCTCCACTCAAAGGATTTATAATGAAGTTCTATCTCTTAGTGCAGACTACTCGCAAGGCTACTATATAGGAAAGCCTAAAGCTACTTTATTATAAATCTAATTTTTCTAAAATCAGTTTTACTACCTCTCTATCATCAAAATGTATTTTTTTGCCTTTAATCTCCATATAATCTTCATCACCTTTACCTAAAATCATTAATACTTCATTCTCTTGCAATCCCTTTATAGCCTCCTCTATTGCAAAAGCTCTATCTACCATAGCTCTCACATTTGATTGTTTTTTTATTCCTAATAATATATCTTTAATTATTTTCTCAGGCTCTTCATCTCTTGGATTATCACTTGTTACAAAGACTTTTTTAGCAAATTTAGAGGCTACTGCACCCATTCTAGCTCTTTTTGTTCTATCTCTATTTCCACCTGCACCAAATACTACTACAATATCTCTATCTTTCATACTATCTAATACTTTAAGCATTCCATCATCTGTATGTGCAAAGTCAACAATTATCAATGGATTAGAGCTTACAATTTCCATTCTACCTGCAACTCCTGCAAAATTAGGAACAACATCACACACCTCTTGAAGTTTTTTACCTGTTAAGATAACAGTTGCACTAATAGATGCCATAAGATTAAATAGATTGAATAGTCCTACCATAGGTGAACTAAATGATGCCTCTTCTCTTAAATGTTTAATATTTGCTATAATCCCATCTTTTAGAGAAAAAGCTTGTACCTTAAATGTTGCTGGTTCATCAACTCCATAACTTTGGGCATTTTTGGGATTATATGTAATATTTTTTATATCATCTTTATTTAGGAGCTTAGGAGACTCATCTGCAAAAAAACGACTCTTAACAGCTCGATACTCCTCAACTGTTTTATGGTAGTCTAAATGGTCAGAAGTAATATTTGTATGAACTTTTAGAGCGAACTCTAACCCCTCTATCCTATTTTGGTCAATAGCATGAGAACTAACCTCCATAATAAAATATTCACACTCATTTTTTTTTGCTAATCTAATATGATTTAAAGTCTCTAAAATAGATGGAGTTGTCATTATCTTCTCTTCTAATCTCTTCTCATTAGCAAAAAAGCCTCTTGTACCCTGAAGTGCGACTCTATTACCTAAGTCTAATAAGAAAGAGTATATCGATGCAGTAACTGTAGTCTTTCCATTAGTGCCTGTTACACCAACCACTTTTATAGTATCTAATCCCCATTTTTTTATTAACTCCTTTGGAGTAATAAAATTTGGTTTATGTTTCAGTTTTTCAAAATATTTTTGATTTTGAGTTGTTAACAGAAATTTAGTATTTTCAGAAATCTCTGAAGTATCATCTGTTAAATACCTATAACTATCTAAATTATAATCTAATTTCACTTACTCTTCTTTACTCTTTTTATATTTATCTAATTCATAATATAACTCATATATCTCTTGACTCTTTTCAAAAGAGCTACTCATTGAGTCTAAAAACTGTTCTGCTAATCTATATTGACCTCTTTTTATAAGCTCTCTAATAAACTCTATATACTCATCTTTACTTTTAAGTATAACTCTTGTAGAGAACATCACATCTTCAAATGCTTTGCTAAAATCTCCTCTCATCTCTACAAACTTCAAAAAGTCTCTATAGCTTATACCATCTTGATAATCTATCTTATCTACATTAGGAGCTAAAAGTTTGCCTATTTGATCTTTTGTAATATCAAGTGTATTTATAAGATCTGTCATAACCTTTGTAGCATTCTCTTGTTGCTCCTCTTTTATAATTTGATAATAATCATATAGAGCTTGAGCCTCATCTCCACTCTCCATTCCAATATCACAAAGAAAAGCACCTATCTTAGCATCACTATGAGTTGGATACTCTTTTAATAGTAGTCCATAAGTTGTCAGTGCACTCTCATATTTTCCAAGTGAAAACTGCTCTTCTGCTCTAGTTAATAGTCTATTGATATTTACTTTTCTCATAATTTTATCCTAATTGTTCTAATTTATCTTCCCACCCATGGGGAACATTTATAACTTGTATATCTGGATGAATTAAAGCTTTCATCTCTTTTTCAATACCAAACTTAATAGTAGTTCCAGAACTACTACACCCAACACATGCACCTTGAAGTTGAACATATACAACTCCATCTCTAATATCTATTAATTTGACATCACCTCCATCTTTTTTTATCCAAACTGAGGCTTTATCTAAAATATCCCTTACAATAGGGGCTAAATCTTCATCTGTAAATGGAAGCACAGGCTTCTCCTTTGTTTTATTTTGATAACTATATTTATACATAATAATTTTTAGTTTGTCAAGAGACTATAGCTACTTTATTGGTTATATATCAATTATATATGAAATTTTTCTCAATCTTTCAATAATATATAAACTTTTTACTATTAAAATATAGTAAATAAAAATAGTAGGTATAGATGATTAGAAAAATTTTAAAAAAAATACATAAACATGAAAAAATAGACCAACTTATAAAAAAATATAAAATACCTCGTCAATATCTATCTATTAACAGAAAATCCATAACAAAAGGTGTATTTATAGGACTATTTTGGGGTTTTATTCCCATGCCTATGCAGATGTTAGCTGTTATTGCTATGACACCATTTTTCAATTTTAATGTACCAATTGCTATATTTATGGTTTGGCTTAGTAATCCATTTACTATGCCTTTTATGTATTATATGGAATATAAAACAGGTAATTTAATACTTGGCAGAGAAGGTTTAGAAAATATAGAATTAACTCTAAATTGGTTTAGTGCTAATTGGGATAATATTATTATTCCACTCTATATAGGTACTATACCATACTCTACTATTGTATCAGCATTAATTGCATATACAATTAATATATTATGGATATTCTCTGTAAAAAAAGAAAAATCACATAAGTTTAAAAGTTAATAAATTGTATTTTTTTAACCTCTATCTAACATTTTGTATTAATATTATCTTAAAATATTCCATTTAATATTTATCATTATATTAAATAAATTTTTAAAAATAAATTAAATCATCACTATTTATCACAAAATAAAGTAAATAAAAAAATTAAATTGATTACCAATCATCATCATCTATAGTATATACCCCATCAACACCAATAAATGCTTGATGAACTCTATCAAACTCTCCATCTTCTAATGCAGTTGCCAATTTTCCTAAACTTCTCTCTCCTAAGTACCTTTTAGCCTTATTTAAATCATAATAATAACGAAGAGTATTTATTTTTTTACCATTAAACCAGCTAGAGACTAAAATATAATCTTTTGTAATATCTTCTATTTTTGAAAATGCTCCATCTGTAGAAAAAGTATCTGCAAACATATATAATCTTCCATTTTCAACTAAATATTTAGCTTCTCTCATATTCATAGTTCCTACAATAGGTTGATATGTAACTTTATAGTTACCAAAACTTAATTTTATTAAAAGACTAGGAGTAGCATTTTTTGATTTATATGTAAGATAATAGTGCTTTCCACTTAACATTTTTTTATTAAAATATCTATAATTACCACTCTCTTTTGTCACTCTTTTTATAGTACTAATATAATTTATATTAGGCTTAGGATTAATATCCTCTTGAATAATAGTCGGTAACTCTTTTATAGTAGTAGCATAAGATATATTATTAGTTAGTGGTGCTGATATTACTTTTGGATACTCTCTTTTTACTATTGGATACTCTTTTTTTATTTTTTTTGTATAATTACGGACTATTCTATGATTTAAAATATATGGAGAACTTGCTATGTATGCATCTGGAAAGTATTGTTTATATCTAGGAAGAGTAGCTTTTAGTGCATAAAATTTTGATGTATGATATGCAAAGGGAATAAACCAACCATGAGAATAGACGACAACTACATGAGAACGCATCTCATATGGTAACCTATGAATAGTTCTCTCTAAAACAGTTAATTGTTTAAAACTTCCTAATTGAATGTAGTATAATTTTTGAGCATATATAATGTTAACTAAAATTAAAATAAATAATATAATTTTTTTCAATATCAAGTACCCCTTTTTGAATACTATTATAACACATAAAGTGTCAACTAATTGTGAAAATTAGGGCTTTTTTAACTTTAATTAATTATTAATTATTGAAGAGGATTAAATTTATACCCCTCTCCATATATATTTCTAATAGACTCTTTTGGTATCTTTTTTCGTATTAACTTAACTAATGCTCTTATCTGATTAGCATCATACTCTTTATCAAAATTATCATAAGAGAGATAATCAAATATCTCAAAAAATGTAAATACCTTATTTTTATCACTTGATAAAAGTTCTAGAAGTCTCTTCTCATTTTTAGTAAGTTTAATCTCATTTCCATCTCTTATTAATATCTGTTTTTTAGCATCCCAAAAAGTCTCTTTATCTAATAAAAATACTTTTTTATTATCTCTATTTATCTCTATCTCTTCTATAGCTCTATTAATAGCATCTTTTAAAACTTCTAATTCTATAGGTTTTATAATATATTTTATTAAATATAACTCTATTGCTTGAAGCAGTTTATCTTGTTCTACATAAGAAGTAGTAATAATTATTTTTACATCTTTATCAATTAATCTAATCTTTTTAGCTAAACTCAATCCATCAATTTTAGGCATATTAATATCAAGAAGAATAATATCAGGTTTATATTTCAAATATTGAGCATACCCCTCCTCTCCATCATTTGCACAATATATATTATCTACCAACTCTTTTAAAAAATTTAAATATATCTCTTGAATATCTCTGTCATCTTCAATATATAATAGTTTTAAGGAATTCAATATACCCTCTTTTATAAATTTTAATAATAGTTATCTTAAAATATTTAATATAAAACTTTTTTAAATATATATAAATTGTAATAAATATAATTTATATATATTCTACTCTAAATAGGATTATATCTAAATTTTTTCATTATTACTACTAAATTGAGTGTTATTATTCTTTCAGGAAAACAAAACAGGGAAATAGACCGAAATGAAAAAAATAATAAAAATTGCAACAATAGCATTAACATTAAGTACAACATCTCTATTAGCATATAATGATGATTATGCATTAACAGAAGACTATAGATTATTAAATGATATGAAATTAGCTCAGAAACAGCAAGAGATTATAGTAAATATTAATAAAATTTTAGAGCAAGATAAAATGGATATAGGATTATTAAATGCATATAAAAATAGATTTAATAGAGTTTTACTAGGATTATCAAAAGGTAGTAAAAATTTAAATCTAAAAGGTACAAAATTACCAATTTTTAAAATGAAAATAAAAGAACTACAAAAACTTTGGGAAAAAGAGTCAAAATTAATTAGTAAAAGATTTGCTAATAGAGATGAAAAAGAGATAGCAATCACTAAATTAAATAATATTATGTTAAAAACAAGCGAATTAATTAGACTTTATAACAATTCATATACTAGATTTAAACAAAAATCAAAAATATCTTCTATTATATATCGTCAATTAAATAATAAAAAAACAAAAAAAATAAAAATAATCGCCCTTAATAATGCAAATAGATAAAGGAAAATAACCTTTATTATTTTACTAATAAAAACCTACATATAAAAAATAATCTATAAAAATATTTAAATTAAATAAGAAAATAAAAAGAAATTCAAAGTGGCAACGACCTACATTCCCAACTCAGACAGAGTAAGTATTATCGGCGATGGGAGGCTTGACTTCTAGGTTCGAAATGGAGCTAGGTATTACCCTCCCTCT
>JALWDJ010000087.1 GCA_027014605.1 Campylobacteraceae bacterium | reverse complement strand
ATTATATTTCAACTAAAGCTTATACCTCTCTCTTTCAAAAGACCATGGAGAGTTAAACAGATTTTTGAACAGTTAGAGGTTATTGGTGTTGGTACAATAGCAGTTATATTTTTAACAGCTCTCTTTACAGGTATGGTTGAGGCAGTTCAACTCTATCAAGGTTTTAGTAAATTTGGAGCAGAGAGTTTTATGGGATATACTATATTTATCTCTATAACTCGTGAATTAGGACCTGTTTTTGCCTCTCTAATGGTTATATCTCGTGCTATCTCCTCCATGGCTGCTGAACTTGGAACTATGAGAGTAACTGAACAGATAGATGCTATTGAAACATTAGCAGTTGATTCTAAAAAATATCTTTTAATTCCAAGGATTATTGCTACTTCTTTATCTCTTCCTATGCTAGTTATATTTTTTGATTTTATATCAAATCTTAGTGCATTTTTAATATCATGGCTTATGTTAGATTTAAATCCAGTAGGGTATATAGATACAATTAAACAACTTTTATCATTTTCAGATATAGGCACGGGATTAATTAAGGGTGTTGTATTTGGCTATTTTATAGGCTCGATTGGAGCTTATGTTGGATATTTTACATCTGGAGGAGCTAAAGGTGTTGGAATTTCCACAACTAAAGCTGTAGTATTGGCATCTATTACAATTTTTATTGCGAACTATTTTTTATCTGCTATATTTATGATTTTAAATTGGTAAATATATCCTAAAATTAAAAGATATTTGGGTATATTCGCTAAAAAAAGAGTAAGGTTGTAAATGTTAGAGATAGTAATGGTACTATATACAGTATATACATTAATAAGAGTATATATTTCAGTAATGCAGATTGGATATATATCCAAAGAGAAAAATAGCGAAGCTATTTTGATGAGTGAGGAGAGATTTAGAGTTGCAGGTGAGTATGCAATAAAAAAAGAGAGAATATCAATAGTTTCAACTATAGTTGACTATATAATGTTCGTCTGGTGGATAACAAGTGGATTTGTATGGCTTACAAGCATTCTTCAAATATCAAATTCTATCTTAGATAGTGTTATTTTTCTATTTGGATTTATCGGTATTAATTTTATTGTAGGACTTCCTTTTGAGATATATCAGACATTTGAATTAGATAGGGAGTATGGATTTTCAAAAATAACACCAAAACTCTTTATTATAGATAAGCTGAAAGCAGTAGCAATATTTATTGTATTAGGAGGTACTATTTTTGCTATATTATCATGGATAGTTATAAATATATCTAATTGGTGGATTTGGGGATTTATTTTACTATTTTCTATTGCAATTTTAGTAAACTTAATCTATCCAACTATAATAGCTCCAATTTTTAATAAGTTCTCTCCAATGAAAGAGGGCGAGTTAAAGAGTAGTATTGAAGATATGATGAAAAAAGTTGGATTAAAGAGTGATGGGATATTTATTATGGATGCTAGTAAACGAGATAATAGACTTAATGCCTATTTTGGAGGTCTGGGAAAGAGTAAAAGAGTTGTACTTTTTGATACTCTATTAGAGAAATTAAGCAACAGAGAGCTTTTAGCCGTTTTAGGGCATGAGTTAGGACATTTTAGCCATAAAGATATTTGGAAAAATATTATAATGATGGGAGTTTTACTATTTTTAGCATTCTTTATCTTAGGAAATTTACCCCAAGAGCTATTTTTTGATATGGGAGTAGAGCCTAATGCAGGAGTTGTTATTGCTATGATGATGTTACTTCTTCCTCTTATTAGTTTTATATTTACTCCTATTATGAGTTTTGTAAGTCGCCATAATGAATACAATGCAGATAAGTTTGGCTCTAAAATGGGAGGAGAGAGAAATTTAGTATCAGCACTTATTAAACTTGTTGATGAAAATAAATCATTTCCAAAATCACACCCACTATTTATCTTTTTCTATTACACCCACCCACCTGTCTTAGAGAGGTTAAAAGAGTTGGGATATAATGAAGAGAAGATAAAAGAGATGACAAAACCTATAAAAAAAGATGGAATATTTGTATTTTTAAAAGAGGAGTAGATATGATAAAAGCACTTCGAGGTATGAAAGATTTAGCGTTTGAAGAGAGTAGTAGATTTACATATATTATAGATACAGCTACTAATATAGCTAAAAGATATGGATATAGCTATATAGAGACACCTATTTTAGAGGAGACTAAACTATTTAAACGCTCTGTAGGAGAGAGTAGTGATATTGTAGGCAAAGAGATGTATCAGTTTATAGATAAGGGCAAAAATGATGTATGTATGCGACCAGAGGGTACTGCTGGAGTTGTTAGAGCTTTTATTCAAAATAGATTAGATAAGAGACAGAATGAGAAGTTTAAATTTTACTATCACGGAGCTATGTTTAGATATGAGAGACCTCAAAAGGGGAGACTTAGAGAGTTTCACCAATTTGGTTGTGAGAGTTTTGGAGAAGATTTAGTATATGAAGATTTTATTATAATTCAGATGATAGGAGATATTTTTAAATCTTTAGGTATTGATTATAGATTAGAGATAAACTCTTTAGGTTGTAGTAAATGTATGCCTCAATATAGAGAAAATCTTATTAAATTTTTAAATGAGTGTAGAGATGAGTTGTGCCAAGATTGTAATAGACGAATAGATACAAATCCAATAAGAGTATTGGATTGTAAAAATAAAAATTGTCAATCTCTACTTATAAATTCACCTAAACTTATAGATAATCTATGTAATAGTTGCAGTAGTGATTTTAATAAATTAAAAGAGCTATTAGATAGTGCCAATATTAACTATAGTGTAAATAGCAACCTAGTTAGAGGGTTAGACTATTATAATAAGACAGCATTTGAGTTTGTAAGTAACTCTATCGGTTCACAATCAGCAATTGCAGGTGGTGGGAGATATGATAAGCTTGTAGAGTTTTTAGGTGGTAAATCTACTCCTGCTGTTGGTTTTGCTTTAGGTATTGAGCGAATTATGGAGCTTGTTAAGATGCCAAATAGAAAACGAGAGGGTTACTATATGGGTGTTATGGATAGTAGTAATGTAGATAAATTATTTCCATTAGCTCATAAGAAGAGAGAAACAAGTAGTGTTACTATTGAGTATAGAGCTAAAAAGTTAAAAGCACATCTTAAAGGAGCAGATAAGATAAACGCAAGATATTGTGTTGTAATTGGTGAAGATGAGGTGAAAAATAAGACAGTTTGGGTTAAGGATTTAGAGAAGAGAGAAGAGTATAAATTAAAAATGGATGAGTTTTAAAAAAGGATAATTTTATGGAAAAAAAATCATTAGGACTACTTGAGCTTATCTCTATTGCTGTAGGTGGTATGGTAGGAGGAGGTATTTTCACTATTTTAGGTATCTCTGTTGCTATGGTTGGTTCTTTAGCTCCATTTGCTATTGCATTAGGTGGATTAATAGCTTTTTTTGCAGCATACTCTTATGTTAAGTTAGGTGTTTACTATCAAGATGAAGGTGGAATTTATGCCTTTTTTAAGCGAACTTATAATAATTCACATTTAGCTTCAGCACTAATTGGTTGGTACACAATTTTTGGTTATATTAGTACACTTGCTCTATATGCTTATACTTTCTCCTCTTATGGTATAAGTGGATTTGAGTTTGCTAATAGTGAGATAGTCAGAAAATCAGTTGCTATTGGAATTATTTGGATATTTGCTTTAGTAAATATTTGGAGTGTTAAAGAGGTAGGGAAGATAGAAGATATTATGGTTTATACTAAACTCTTTATTTTATTTATTATCTCAGTAGCTCTTATCTATTTTTCAAAAGTTGATTTAAATACATTTACTACAACCCTACAACGAGATTTTGCAAACTCTACTGTTTTAGCAATTTTAACTGTATCTTCTGTTACTTTTGTTGCCTACGAGGGATTTGAGTTAGTAATTAATGCTGTTAAAGAGATGGAAAATCCCAAAAAAAATATTCCAAGAGCAATTTATATTTCTATTATTTTAGTAACATTTATCTATTTTATTATCTCTTTAGGTTCTGTTTTGTCTATATCATTAGAGACTTTAATTAAAAATAAAGAGTATGCTTTAGCAAGTGGGGCAGAAGATATTATGGGAACAATAGGTAGAAATTTAGTTATTTTTGGGGCAATTTTAGCTACAAGTTCAGCCATCAATGGAACAATATTTGGGTCATCTCGTCAGATGGCAAGAGTTGCAGATGATAAATATCTTCCAAAATTTCTTACCAAACGAAAAAATCTTATACCTACTAATGCTACATTAGCTATGGCATTTACTTCTTCAATGCTTGTTTTTGTTGGTGGATTACAACTTATTTTAGAGTTTGGAAGTATTACCTTTTTATTAGTCTCGCTACTTATGGCAATAGCTAATTTTAAGATAAGAAAAAAGACAAACTCACACTCTATTTTTGCATTTATAGCAATAGTAGGACTTATTGGAGGTGCAAGTCTAATATTCTGGTATGAGTATCAGACACATTTTAAACAGTTACTTTTTATCCTATTTCTATATATTATTTTAAGTATAGGCGCTTTTGGTTATGCAAAATTTCAAGAGTTTGAGGATAGAAGATTGGAAAAGAAGTAATATATTTACTTCTTTTTAATAGTAACAGCCCCATGATTATAGTCTGGCTCTTTAGATATAGGGTCAAGCTTATCATCAGTTAAGTAATTTACACCTCTATGTGAAATAGGTATAAAAACCGTTTTTCTATTTATATCTGAAATTACCACCTCTGCTTCAATAGTACCTCTTCTTGAAGATACCAATACCTTTTTACCATTTTTTAACCCCAACTCTTTAGCATCTTCTCTGTTTATCTCAATAAACTCTAACTTTTTATGTTTAAGTAGGCTTTTAACTTGTGCTGTTTTGCTTCCACTGTGCCATTGGTCTCTAATGCGTCCTGTAATGAGTGTAAAAGGGTACTCTTTTGAGGTCTGTTCAGATAGATTTTTGTTCTCTACAAAAAATAGATTTGCTTTTTGGTTGTGGGTAAAAAATCTGTTGTCTCTATATAGATTTTCTCCCCAAACAAAGGGTCTATTTCTCATTATTTCATAATCAGCTTCAAATATATTGAGGTGTTGTTTCTCGCTAAGTCTTGTCATCTCTTGATACTCTTCAAATACCTCTTGAGTAGTTTTAAAATTAAATGCTTCTTTATAGCCTAACTTCTCTCCTAATTTGGCAAAAATTCTCCAATCTTGTAAAATATCTCCACCATATTCAAATGCTTCGACTCTAGTTAGAGTTCTATCCATATTTGTTTGTGTTCCCTCCTTTTGTCCAAAAGGAAGAGCAGGAATTTGTATATGGCTAAATTTAGAGGTTTCACTATCTCTATAGGCTGTTATCTCAACAACTAAAGGGATATTTTTAAAAGCTTTTTCTACAAAGTTTCTATTAGGAAGGTGATAGACAGGGTCAACATGACAGACTATTAAGACATCAAGTTCACCTCTTGAAGCAGACTCTATCATCTCAAAAGCTGTTAGACCCTCTTGCGTTGGAAGGTTGCTACTATTCCAAAATTTGGCTACCTTTTGGCAGTTCTCTTCTGAGTAGTCAAGATGGACTGCTAGAGTGGTACTTAAGCCTCCAACCTCTCTACCTCCCATTGCATTTGGTTGTCCTGTAAGCGAAAATGGACCACTACCTTTTTTATTTATCTGTCCTGTTAAGATATGAAGATTGTTTATAGCTAAGTTTTTATCAACCCCTTGAATAGATTGATTAATACCCATTGTCCAAGCTGTTATAATATTTTTACTATTGACAAAGAGTCTATAGAACTCTTCAAAGAGACCACTCTCTACTTGACAACTCTCTAGTAGTTGTTTCTCATCTAACTTTAGTAGTGACTTTTTATAGCTCTCAAAATTATTGGTGTGGTTGGCAATAAATTTATTGTCTATTTTATTATCTTTTATGAGTCGTATTGCCAAAAGATTAAGTAAATCTATATCGCTACCCACTTTTAAAGGTATATAGATGTCAGCTACAGTGGCACTCATGGTAAATCGTGGGTCGATAACTACAACTTTCATACCTCTCTTTTGAGCCTTTTTGATTTTATTAAAGAGAACAACATGAGCCTCAGCAGGGTTTGCTCCAATAACTATTAAGAGATTACAATGTTCTATATCTTCTATGCGTACAGGTACATAATCAAGTCCAAAAGATTTTTTATATCCAACTACAGCACTTGACATGCAAGTTCGTGAGTTAGTATCACAGTTAGGTGTTCCTACAAAACCTTTAGCAAGTTTATTGGCTATATAGTAATCCTCATTTAGCATCTGTCCAGATAGATAAAATCCAACGCACTTTTGGTCACTCTCTTTTATTTTTGATGCAATAAACTCTAAAATCTCATCATAGTTTGTTGGAGAAAAATTATTAGATATATTTTCTCTTTTTTGTGGTATTAGAAGTCTATTGCTATAGATAGTTTTTGTTTGAGACATACCTTTTGCACAACTACTTCCATGGTTGGTCGGGTAGTTTTTTATAGCTTTGAGTTTCATCTCTTCTACTTCAAATTTGCATCCAACACCACAATAACTACATGCTACCTTTTTTTTTTAGATATATTTTTGAGTAAGCTATTTAACTCTGAAAATACAGAAGCTCTAGTTTTTTTGTTGTTATCTGTCATTATGTAGATAATTTCACTTAGCTCTTTTGGTACATTTGGATTAATTTTAGAGACCTCATCTCTTTTTATTTTTCTTGCACTCTTTAAGACTATCTCAAAATCATCATCTACTGCTACATATCTTTTCTCATTAGTTAGTAGTTTAAATAGTTTTAGTCCAAAATCAAATATTTCAAGACTCTCTTTTCTATATGTTTTAGGTTTTTCAGACAATTCTAATTTGACATCTAATCCTAGTTCTATATTTAGAATATAGTTAATTTTAGTATAGAAACTAATTGCATAAAAGGTATAATTTGCAGATAAATATCTCTCTTCAAATTCCTCAAATGTTTCACCCTTTTTTCTAAAATTTTTATAGGCTTCAAGTAGATATTGAACATGATATTTTGCTTCAGTTATAGGTAATGCTCGATGTAAAATTCTCCCCTCTTTAGCTTCTCTTGTAATTTTACCACCAAGAAATAGATGTACACCATCAACACGATTACCATTTGCATCTTTAGCTTTGCACCCTTCAAAACCAATATCTGCAATACCATGAACTCCACAACCTTTAGGACAGGCTGACCAGTTCATTCTTACCATACCACTCTCTATTTTTATAACGGAATTAAGATATTTTGCCATTTTAATAGCATCTGATTTATTTGGAATTACTGCAAAACTACAAGTTTTTGTTCCTGCACAAGCTATCATATCATTAAAATAGATATTATCAAATTGAATATACTTTTTAACAATATCACTCTTTTCAAAATCTTCTAAGTGATTTGGATTTAAACCAACAGCATATATATTTTGGTCATAGGTTAATCTTAAATCTCCAGATGAAAATTTTTTAGCATTTTTTGCAAATGCTATCATATCTGAACCAGAAAAAATTCCTGATGGAATAATTAATTTATAGGCATATTTCCCATCTCTCTGTAGTACTCTATTTGAACCTAAAGCTATATTTTGTGACTGTACCATTGCATGTCCTGCTGAATTGAACTCCAATCCAGCTTGTTTTTTAATTGCTTCTACAAGATTTTCTATGCCTACATCTTTTATTAAAAAATAGAGACGATTTTTATTACGATTATCTCTATAACCATAGATTTTAAATATCTCTAAAAGAGCCATAAAAAATTTAGGAGCTTCATCTACTGTAACAAAAACATCGGCATCTATAGCTTGTACACCAACTTTTGCACCAAGATATATATTAAAACCAAAAATACCATTTTTATTTGCCAAAACAAAACAGCAATCATGACCAAAAATATTACAAGAGTTAGAGAGTGAACCTAAAATTCCTGTATTGAATTTACGGGGTAATACAGAAATCCACTCTGGATTTTCAATGGTTAAAGACTGAAATTTATCTACAATAGGTTTAGTGTGAATAATGCTATCATAAGCCAATCCGTCTAATGGGTCTGCAACGATATTTCGAGGATTATCAACACCTGTTTGAAAAGTAGAGAGTCCTACTTCTCTAAGTTTTTGAATTACTTTAGCTATATTTTCTATCTTAATGTAACGCAAAACTATTTGCATTCGCGTTGTAATATCAATATAGTCATCTCCGTACTCTTTTGCTACTTCACCAATACAGATAGCCTGTTCATTGGTAAGTTGCCCTACAGGTATACGAACACGAAGCATAAAATGCTCACCTTTATCAAAAAGACCAAAACATTTTAAAAAATAAGCAGAATCCTCTTTTGCTAACCTCTTATACCCAGCAGAGGCAATCTCTTCTAATCTCTCATAAACCTCCATAGGATTTTTTAGAGATTTAGTTTTTTCTACTTTATTCTCTTTTTTACTTCTTGCTTCTTTAGCTTTTTCTAAAATTGTCATTGTTTAACTCTCTTTATAATAATAAAAATAAAATAAATTATAATTAAAAATTGAACAATATTATATATATAGTTGTATTATTTTTAATCATACACTATTTTAAATTTATAATATATATTTTTTAAGAGTATATTTATACTCTTTTAACTATATTTCTGCAAAAAAAAAGGATATATAAATGTTTAAACTTATTAAGCTCTATAAGGGACTTTTTAATAATATAAAATCAAACACTCCAGCTCTATTTTTTATGGGATTATCTATATTTGGAATTATTACTTTACTAAGTAGTTTTTTTACAAGTTTTTTAGAATTTCCATTTATTTTAGTAGCTACTATTGCTAGTTTTTTTGCCGTATGGTACTTAAATATTTTAGGTTCATTAACTAAACAGGTAGATAAACTAGAAGATACAGTATTAAATTTAAAGAATAGTAACGATACGCTACATAATGAACTATTAGAGTTAAACTCTTTAAGAAAAAATCTAGAAAGATATGCACAAGAGAATAGAAGTGATTTCTTAAAGGTTTTAAAAGATATCAATAGTAGTTTTGATAGATTAGAAAAGATTACTAAAGATAATGAGAGAGTCTTAATAGCTAGAATTGCTCAAGATTTAGAGTTTTTAGACTCTAAAGAGGGTATGAGTGAAGAGGAGTATAATAGATTTATTAGTCGTTTACCATATAATCTAAAAGAGAAATTTAATAAATTAGGATTTAACTCTTTTAAAAGGGTTGCTGGAGATGATAATTTAGTTGATTATGGGGAGATAAAAAAAATTATTAATAGTAGTTTATCTTAGATATAATTTTTCATTATAGTCTTGATTAACTCTATAAAATATGATATACTTTATTAAATTTATATTTAAAGGAGATTATTTATATGAATAGAAAAACAGAGGTATTTAAACAGGGAGTTTTATTTTCACTATTAAGCTCAAGTATGCTGTTTGCAACAAATGGAGATAATCTTATTGGTGTTGGTACAAAATCAAGAGGTATGGGTGGTGCTGGTATTGGTGTGAGTCACTGTGCTGAATCTACCTTGCAAAACCCTGCATTAATTACCTGTACTAAGGGAACTTCTATCTCTTTTGGTGGTACAATTTTTATGCCTGATATTTCATCTAAAATGGGACAGGCTAATTCTCATGATAGTGATGCAGATATGAATATTATTCCATCTGTTAGTATATCAGAAAAGATTAATGATAATTGGTTTTTAGGTATTGGTATGTGGGGAACTGCTGGAATGGGTGTTGACTATAGAGATGTTACTCAGAGTCGAAGAGATTCTGGAAATATGCATATGGTTAGTAATCTACAACTTATGCAATTTGGTACATCGTTGGCATATCGTCAAAATAATTTTGGTTTTGCCATTACGCCTGTGTTACAATATGGAGCATTGGATATAAATTATCAAGGCTTTGATGGAAAAAATATTGGAGACGGGATTGCACAAGATTTAGGTTTTGGATTTAATTTAGGTACATATTATGATGTTAGTAATGGATTAACACTTGGTGCTATGTATAAATCCTCAATAGATATGGAGTATAAAAATCAACTCTCAAAAGCAACACAACCATTTGTTGATTTTGGAATTTTTCCAAAAACTATGAGTAATCACCTAGAACAACCTGCTGAAATTGGTATTGGTGTTGGATATAAATTTAAAAATCATATATTAGCATTTGATTACAAACAGGTTAAGTGGTCAGATGCAAAAGGGTATAAAGATTTTGGTTGGAGTGACCAAGATGTTTACGCATTAGGGTATCAATATAAGTTAAATAAGTGGAGATATAGATTGGGTTATAATCATGCATCACATCCTATTGATGAAGCTCAAAGTGGACCAGCAGTAATTAAAGCTGGAAATTATGCACAAGCTGGTGGAAATGCATTAAATTTATTTAATCTTTTAGGTTTTCCAGCTACAGCCCAAAATCACTACACTTTAGGTTTTGGTTATGAGTTTACAGATAACTTTTATATTGATTTAGCTTATGTATACGCACCTAAGACTAAAACAACTATGAATACTATTGTTGGATTAAACCCTAAAAATGGAGATTTATATATAGGAGCAACGACTGTAGAACACTCTGAATCTAGTCTATCATTCCAATTATCATATAGATTTTTTTAAAAAGAGCTATCTTATAGCTCTATAATATTTTTTAATAATAAAATCTACAAATTCATCACTATCATTAAAACATTTTGCTACTCTAAAATCTCTATATTTAATCTTATTGGCAATCTCTCTAGTCTCAATATCAAGTTCAAATATAGTTTCTGAGTTATCAATAGTAAAAGATAGAGGATATATAACTACTTTTCTGTTATATGGAGTTCTTATTGTATCTGTTAAACTTGGCTCTAACCATGATGAGTTTCCAACTTTTGATTGATATGCTAGTTTTATATCTTTAAATATAATATTTTTACTTCTAAGATATATCGTTAATGCTGATAGATTAGCCTCAATATGCTTCTCATAAGGGTCCCCATTTTTTATAATGCTAACAGGCAGACCATGAGCTGATAAAATCAAATCATACTCTTTTGTATTTTTATCTTCCATAGCCTCCATAATTTTATCTGTAATCATAGTAATATAGTCATAATCATCATAGTATGGCTCTATAGTGGTTATTTTAGGTGAGTAGTCTAACTCTTTTAGTCTATCTTTTATATCTTGGATAGATGATAGTGTTGTAGTGGTTGAGTATTGTGGATACATAGGAAATAAAATTAACTCTTTGACTCCACTCTCTTTAAACTCTTTAAGAGTAGATGAAGCAAATGGTGGAACATAACGCATAGCAGGGGCTACATCTATATCTAATCTCTCTTTTAATTTCTCTATTAATCTATTAGTTGTCTCTGTTAATGGAGATTTCCCACCTAAATATTTTATAAAATTACTCTTTACCTCATTAACTCTCTTCTTTACTATAACAGTACCTACAATCTTTCTTAAAAAACTATTAGTAGGTAATATATTTTTATCTGAAAACATATTTTTCAAAAATAACTCTACCTCATTAACACTATTAGCCCCACCCATATTTAGTAAAATTAACGCTTTTTTCACACTTAACCTCAAATTTTTTCTCTATTTTAACATCTTTCGTTTACTCTAAATCTAATTTTCAAAAATATATATTAATTTTATATTATTTTAAGGTTTGTATTTTTAAATTTAGAGTATATTCTAAATAAAAATAGTCAGGGGGCATAATATGAATTTAGATACATTTGCAAATGTAGCTGATATTGTATCTGTTCCAATAGGTATAATAGGTTTAATTCTAGTGTTACATCAACTCTATTTAACAAGACTAGAGAGTGAAAAAGAGCATTTAAGAATGAAAAATGAGATGACACTTAATGCCTACTCCACAGTTAGAAAGGATTTAAGAAAAATTACATCTAAAGTTAGAAAAAAGTTAAATATCAATGATATGTTTGATGATGTCACAGATGAACAGATAGATATGATTATGAGAGATAAGAGTTTAAGAGATGATGTTGCTGAGATGTTAAGTCTTTTAAATAAATTTGCAGTTGGAGTTAAACATGATATTTTTAATATTGATATAATTAATGAGCTATCTGGAAAATATTTTATTAAAACACATAAACAGTTTGAACCATATCTAAAAATAGTTAGAGAAAATTCAAATACACTATATTCTGAATATGATATTTTAGTAGATAAATTAAAGGTAATGCGTGGTTATAAAAGTGTATCTTCTTATAATATAGATAAAGATAACTCATTTTTACAAAAATTAAGTAATCTCTTTTTCTCTAATTCTCCAAAGATGATTGAGACAGTTAGTATTGTAGCTGTAGTTGTTATGTTACTATCTATTGGTGGAGTATATCTAAATAATATACATGCATTACCTACAATACTACTTAAATTGATTATTGGAATATTTATAGTTACAGTAATATTGATTATAATACAACTATATTATGCTTTTAAAAAATATTTTAAGCTGTATAAGCAAAATTAATCATGGTATATATAGAGGATATAATCTATCCTCTTCAAATTCAATTCGTTTTACTAAAATATCACCTATTAGTTCAAGCTCTTTTTTAAATTTATCTTTATGTCTATTGTATAGTTCAGAATTAGAACAGTCATCTATAAATTTTAAAGCAACTTTTATAATATTTTCCATATCTTTTTGTGCATTACTAATAAAGGAGAGTTTATCATTCAGATTTCTATATTTATTATTTAAATAAGAGTATAATAGACTATCTTCAAAATCTATATGCATATCAAGCATAACTTTAAGTTGGATTAATTTTTCTACTACTATCTCATGTTTATCATTTTTTACAAATAATTCATATAGCTCACTATAGATATTAAAAAGTTTTTTGTGGTCATCTTTTAGTTGATATATAAGTGATGGGTTATGCTCTCTCTCCATATAAAACTCCTAATATTAAATATCAACTATTATACTATATCTTAACCTAAAATTAAAATATTTATTTATATTTTATTTTTTAATTTTTTCAATCTTTGATTAGCTCTATTGATAGTCTCTATATTTATCTCTTTACTATTAATTAAGCTTTTAATTGTATTAACTAATTTTTTTATACTAACCATATTATTAACTGATAGTTGATTACCAAATAATAGTAAATCATTACCTGCATTAATAGCTAGTTTTAATGTCTTTTTTAGATTATATTTTTTTGTTATTGCTCCCATTTGTAAATCATCTGTAATAACAACTCCATTATATCCTAATTTTTGACGTAAGAGACCATTAACTATTTTTTTAGATAGTGTAGCAGGATATTTAGAGTCTAATTTAGCATTAAAAACATGTGCTACCATAACTGTATCTATATATCCCTCTTGATTTAAAATTTTATATGGCTCTAACTCTTTTTTTTGCCAAAATTTAGTTATATCTACAAAACCTTTATGTGTATCTCCCAAAGATGAACCATGTCCAGGGAAGTGTTTTAGAGATGTTAATATCCCATTAGCTCTCATTGCATCTATAAAAATTTTACTATATTTTACAACCTCTTGTGGACTTTTTCCAAATGAACGACCCAATTTATATATAACTCTATTTTTTCTATTAATTGCCAAATCAACAACTGGAGCTAAATCATAATTAATTCCTACTGATTTAAGCTCCTTTCCCATCTTATAATATATATTATATATTTCATTATTAGAGAGACCTCTTATATCTTTTGGTTTTGGAAATTTGCCATAGAAACCATATTTACTTTTTAATCTCTGTACTCTTCCACCCTCTTGGTCAACAGCAATAAGAAGTTTTCCATCTCTGCTACAATTTTGTAACTCACTAGTTAATTTTTTAACTTGTTCTTTACTATATATATTTTTAGCCTCTTTTTTATTTACAGGATTTGCATCAAATAAAATTACCCCACCTAAATTATATCTATATATATCTCTACATATATGACTATTAGCAGGAGCAGTAGTTCCAAAAAAACCAACCATCAACATACTTCCAATCTTCTCATCTAAACTCTTTTTAGGTTTCTCTTGATATATTACTTCTTGAGTTTTTATTAATCTAGTAGGCTCTTTTGCCACAACTTTATCTGTTGCACATCCATAAATAAAAAATATAGATGTTAATAAAAAACTTTTACTTATCATTTTTTAACTTCTTTCAATTAAATTTCTTTAAAAAGCGATTATAGCAAATTAATTGGGTATAATTCGCGTAATTTCTGCAAGAGTATTAAATAATACTCTTATATCTTAAAAAATTATTACAAAGAAGTAAAAAGAATGACATTTAAAGAGTTTAATTTTAAAAATACACTAAACCAAGCTATTCAAAATGCTGGTTTTAAAGAGCCAAGTCCCGTTCAAAAAGAGTCTATTCCTATTATATTAGATGGACATGATATGATTGGACAAGCACAGACAGGTACAGGTAAAACTGCTGCATTTGGACTACCTATTATAAACATGATGAGTGGAGATAATGGAATTGAGGCTCTTATTATTGTACCTACTCGGGAATTAGCTATGCAGGTTAGTGATGAGCTTTTTCGTTTTGGAAAGATAGTAGGTTATAAAACTGCTACAGTATATGGAGGAACTGCTTATAATAAGCAGATAGAGAGAATAAATCATGCAAATATAGTTGTAGCAACCCCTGGAAGATTACAAGACTTATTAAAATCAAAAAAGATTAAGTTAAATCCTAAATTTGTTGTACTAGATGAGGCTGATGAGATGCTAGATATGGGGTTTTTAGATGAGATTAAAAATATCTTTACATATCTACCAGAAGATAGACAAACTCTAATGTTCTCTGCTACTATGCCAAAACAGATTAAAAAATTAGCTGAAGAGATTTTAAAAAATCCAAAATCTGTAACAATTACAAAGAGTGAAAGAACAAATAGTGATATTACCCAAAAATTTTATGTAGTATCCGATTATGAGAGAGATGATGCTCTTCTTAGACTTATAGATTATAAAAATCCAACTAAGTGTATTATATTTTGTCGTATGAAAAAAGAGGTTGATAGGCTCTCATCATATATGACATCTCAAGGATTTAAAGTAGCAGGACTCCATGGTGATATGGAACAGAAACAGAGAGAGAGAACAATAAGGGCTTTTAAACAGGGGCTTGTAGATATATTTATTGCTACAGATGTTGCTGCTAGAGGTCTTGATGTAAATGATGTATCTCATGTATTTAATTATCATATCCCTTTTGATAGTGAGAGTTATGTCCATAGAATTGGAAGAACAGGAAGGGCAGGAAATAAGGGGGAAGCTATTACTTTAGTATCTCCAAATGAACTTAGAACTATTAAAAGAATAGAAAAAGATGTAGGTACAAAAATGATAAGTAGAGTAGTTCCTACTCGTCAAGAGGTACAGAGTAGAAAGGATTCTAATCTTTTAAAAGAGATTGCTCAAACCAATATTACACCATCTGCAATAGAGTTAGTAAAAGAGCTTCAACATGATATAGATATTGTAACTATTGCTTACCTATTGGCATCTATTATTCAAAAAGAGGTTGATGTTAAAGGTAAAGATAATATTGGACTTAATCAAGAAGAGATAGATAGACTTATTGAGAGAAATAGAAATCAAAAAGGTAGAGATAGTAATCATAGAAGAGGGAGAAGAGGTAGAAATAGAAATTCAAGTAGAGGAGATAGTAGAAGACGAGATAGAAGTCATAGAAGAAAAAGATATAAAAGTTAAAAATATAATAGTAAAATGAAAAGAGTATTATTAGTATTTGGAACACGACCAGAAGCAATAAAAATGGCACCTCTTGTAAAGGCTTTAGAGAAGGAGAGTTCTATTATATCTAAAGTTTGTGTAACGGCTCAACATAGAGAAATGTTAGACCAAGTATTAGAGTTATTTGAGATAGTTCCTGATTATGATTTAGATATTATGAAAGCAAATCAAGACTTATATAGTATTACATCAGATATTCTATTGAAGATGAGAGATATTTTTAATGATTTTAAACCTGATTTGGTTTTAGTTCATGGAGATACAACAACTACAAGTGCAACATCTTTAGCCTCTTTTTATGCAAAGATAAAAATTGGACATATCGAAGCTGGATTAAGAACAGAGAATATATATAGTCCATGGCCTGAAGAGGCAAATAGACAGATAACAGGAGTTTTAGCAACTTATCACTTTGTACCAACAATATTATCAAAAAATAATCTTTTAAAAGAGAATAAAAAAGAAGAGAATATAGTTATAACAGGTAATACAGTAATAGATGCACTATTTTTAGCACTAGATAAGATTAAGAGTAGTAATAGTTTTAAAAATAGATTATTAGATAATATAAACTCTCCATTTATATTGGTTACAGGACATAGAAGAGAGAATTTTGGAGAAGGGTTTATTAATATATGTAAAGCTTTAAAAGAGATTGCTATAAATAATAAAAATATAGATATAGTCTATCCTGTTCATTTAAATCCAAATGTTAGAAGACCAGTGAATAAACTTTTATCAAATATTAATAATATTCATCTAATAGAACCTCTATGTTATGAGGAATTTATATATTTAATGGATAAATCATATTTTATTATAACAGATAGTGGTGGCATACAAGAGGAAGCTCCAAGTTTAGGAAAGCCTGTTTTAGTTATGAGAGATACAACAGAAAGACCAGAAGCCATAGAGTCTGGAACAGTTAAATTGGTAGGTACAAGTGTGAAAAAGATTGTTAAAGAGGCTCAAAATCTAATTGATAATAAAATAGAATATGAAAAAATGAGTAAGGCTCATAATCCCTATGGAGATGGTAAAGCTTGTAGTAGAATTGTAGAATTTATTAAAAATACACAATAAATACATTATTTATTTGGTATAATAGTTTTCAAAAAATATTTTATAAGGAAAATATATGAAAAATATTATTTTAACAATACTATTTCTATTTAGTATAAATTTATATGCAGATAATCCAAGTTTTGTATTAACTGATAGTCAAGGAAATAAAATTCATGTTCAAGATACAAAAAATGGTCTTATTTTTCAAGAACATAAGAATGGCGTACTCTTAACAATGTTTGGACATAACTGTCCTCCATGTAGAGAGGAGATAGCAGAATTTATTGAACTTACTAAAAAATATGGAGATAAATTAACAATTATATCTATTGAGGTTCAAGGTTATAAGAGTGAACAAGTAGAGGCCTTTAGAAAATCTAATGGAATTAATTATACTCTTTTATCTGGAGATGATAATATTAATTTTGTAAGACATATTGTTCAAAGGTCAGGTTGGAATGGAGCTATCCCATTTTTAATTGCTATAGATAACAAAGGTGAAGTACAAGTTGTACAAGCTGGGCTTATTAAAAAAGATTCATTAGAAGATTTAATTAAAACTCTAAATAAGTAATATTTTAAGGAATATAGTAATGAGTAAAAACACTCTAATATCAGGATTTCTCTTATCAACTATAATGTTATTGAATACGGGTTGTATCTCAAAATTTTTCACAAAAGATAAATCTCCAAATACCAATATAAGTAGAGAGAGTAGTTCTCAAAATAGTGATATTTTAAAAAAGTATAAAAATTCTGATGCAGAGTGTAATGATGATTTAACTATAAAAAAATCAAACTGTGATAGAGGAACTATTTCTGAGAGTGATTTAAAAAAGAGACCTAAAGAGGGGGAGGTTCACTCTCTAACAAGTATTAGGGGTAAAAAAATTCATATTAAGGAGAGGTCAAATGGTTTTGTATTTCCGGAATATAAAAATAAGATTATTATCTTAGAAATGTTTGGGAAAGATTGTCCACATTGTCTAAAAGAGTTACCTATAATAAAGAAAATTCGTCGTAGATATAGAGGAAAACTAGAGGTAATTGCAATACAAGCACAAGATAGAATGGATAAATTTACTCAAAGAAGCTATATTAATGGAAACGAAATTAGATATCCTATAATTGAAGGTGAAGATGCTACGAATTTACAATATTTTATACAAAAAACTTATGGGTGGAGAGGAATATTACCTTATATGTTAGTAGTTAAAAATGGTGTAACAGAGTTTGCATATTCGGGAGAAGTTGATTATTCACAGTTGAAAAAAGATATAGATTCACTTCTATAGAAGATTTAAAATATTCTATTTTAATCTCTCTTTTAGAAGTTTATTTACCTTTTGAGGATTAGCCGAACCTCTACTAGTTTTCATAACTTGTCCTATAAAAAAGCCTATTAGTTTTACTTTACCAGCTTTATACTCTTCTACTTTATCTTTGTTTTTCAATAAAATATTATCAATAAGCTCAAGAATAGCCCCATCATCACTAATTTGAGCTAATCCCATACTCTCTATTAACTCATCAATATCTCTATCCTCTTCCATCAGTACATCTAAAATATCTTTAGCACCCTTTCCATTAATAGCTCCACTATCTATCTTAGATACAAGTTCACCCAATTTTTTACCACTTACAGGTGAGTTTATAATAGAGTAGTTACTCTTATTTAGCCGTCCTAGTAGCTCTGTAGTTAACCAATTTACAGAGGTTTTAGCTGACGCTCCACTTTCTAACATCTCTTCAAAAAAATGTGCTAACTCCTTATCTGAACAGATAATAAGAGCATCAATTCTCTTTATCTTTAATTTCTCTACATATCTTTTTACTTTAGCATCAGGGAGTTCAGGCATCTTTTTAGCCTCTTTTATCATTTTGTCATTTACAATTAGTGGGCGTAAATCGGGGTCTGGAAAATATCTATAATCGGCTGCCTCCTCTTTTCCTCTCATGGACTTTGTAACTCCCTTATCTGTATCCCAAAGTCTAGTCTCTTGTATTATCTCATCTTCATATATCCCATCTTCATAAGCCTCTATCTGTCTCTGAACCTCATAAGCAATAGCAGATGCTACAAATTTAAATGAGTTAATATTTTTAATCTCAACTCTTGTTCCAAACTCCTTTTGCCCTTTTGGTCGGATTGATACATTTACATCACATCTAAATGAACCCTCTTGCATATTAGCATCACTAATATCTAAATATCTAACAGTTGAGTGGAGTTTTTTAAGATATGCTACAGCTTCATTAGCACTTCTCATATCAGGTTCACTTACTATCTCCATAAGTGGAGTTCCTGCACGGTTTAAATCAATTTTAGATATATCTCCATCATGTATATTTTTACCAGCATCAGCTTCAAGATGGGCTTGAGTTATACCAACTCTCTTTTTAGTTCCATCATCTAAATCAATAAAAAGTTCACCATTTTGAACTATAGCTCTATATAGTTGTGTAATCTGATAAGCAGAGGGACTATCTGGATAGAAGTAGCTTTTTCTATCAAAATTTGAGATATGATTTACAGTAGCATTAACTGCATATCCAAATCTCATAGCTTTAATTACAGCCTCTTTGTTGACTACAGGTAAAGCTCCTGGTAAAGCTAGACAAGTTGGACAGGTGTTTATATTTTGTCTCTCTGCAAAACTTGTAGGACATGAGCAGAAGAGTTTTGTTTTTGTATTTAATTGAACATGAACCTCTAGTCCAATAACTGTTTCAAACATTGGGTAAACCTTTTTTATTATTATATATAGATTAAAATTTTTTTTGGCGTATTATATCTTCTCTTTGTTTTTAAGAGGATAAAAAAGATATTAAAACAATTTAATCTATTTTGGATATACTTAAAATAAGAGTATTATAGTAGTATCGAAAGATATGTGATAAGTGGTAGTGACGATATACATATAGTTATTTATGCACTTCTTTATTCCATATTTCCTAATATGGAGCAAGATAAAAAAGGAAATATTAAATGAATATAGATAAGTTTAATGAAGAAAAGAGTTTGAAACAAACAAAAAAGTTATTATTGCAGTGGAAAAATGATAAAAATATTCAAAAACTAAAAGAGTTTTATGATATAAAGAGTTTTAGTGCTATACTAGGAGTCGAACAAAGAGAGATGAGCCATAGTAATTTTATAGCTTGGATATTAAATGATAAAGAGAGCCATTATTTAGGGCAATTTGCTATAAAACAACTACTCGATATATTACTTAAATATGGTGAAGAAAAAATCAAAAACTCTTTAGAAAATTATAATCAAATAAATACAAAAGAGTTAAAATTTGATAATTTATATAAAGCATTAATGTTAAATAATTACATTATTGAAGATTTAAGGATAGGTGTTGAGCAAGGATTAAAAGGTGGTAGAATTGATATTATTGTATCTATGACGATACGAAGTAATAAAATTGAGTTACCTGAAAAAGTAAATATTATTATTGAAAATAAAGTTGATTCTTCTGAACATAGTAATCAAACTACAAAATACTATAACTACTATATGAAAGCTGATAAATACAAAAATAGTTTAAATTTATTTGTATTTTTATTACCTGTTTCTACATCTAAATTATCTAAGCAAATGGCAAAATCTGAGCATTTTATCAATATTAACTATCAACTTCTAGCAGATAATATTTTTGAGAGAGCTTTAACTCTTGATATATCAGATAGAGTAAGATTTATAATTAGTGAATATTTATTATCGTTAAGAAAAGCATCAAAAAAAGGAACAGTTATGGCAATAGGTAAATTAGAAGAAGAGTTATTAAAAGATTTTTGGGAAAAACATCAAGAACTCTTAATGCAAATATTTCCAATAATAGCAAATTTAGAGGAAGATGAGGATAAAGCAAAAATACTAAGAGATGTTGCAGATGAAATGAATAAAAATTTTAGAAGGTATGATAATCTTAATGATTATATTAATAATGAATTGACAAATAGAACTGAAGACAATATTGAAAGATTAAGATTATTAATGAATAAGATAGAATCTGTTTTTGAAAATAAAATAGAGATAACTTATGCACCTTCAAGAATAAATATTAAAAATCCGAAGTCTAAAAAGAGAGGAAAAGTTTTTGTTTATATTTATGTGATGAAAAATAAAATTAGACTTGACATTATGTTTCTTAAAATTGGTATAGAATTATTAAGTAGAGATGACATTATAAATAATAAGGATAATTATTTAAATAGATTAAAAGAGGTATTTAAAAGTTTAGAAAGCTAAAAAACAAAAGGAATAAACAATGCTAAATATAGAAAAAATCAAACTTGATATTGTTAAAAACTTAAAGTATCAAAAAGGAGTTTACTAATGACATGCAATGAAATAATAGCTTTTTTAAAACAAAATAAAGAGAGATTTCTAAAAAAATACAATATTGCAACTATAACTCTATTTGGCTCTTACGCACGAGGAGAGAATAGAAAAGATAGTGATATAGATATATTATATTCTATTAAAGAGGGGTCTAAATTTACTTTTGATAAGCTTATAGAGTTTGAAAATGAGTTAAAAAAAGCATTTAATACAAAAATAGATTTGATAAATGAGAAGAGATTAAACCCATTGATTAAAATAGAAGCTCAAAAGGATTTTATCTGTGTTTGATTCTAAAAATATGCTACATATTCTTACGATTTTAGAAGCAATTGAGAAGATAACTCTTTATTCACAAGATTTTAAAGATGAAGAGGAGTTTTATTATGCTAATAGACAGCTCAATTTTAATGCAACTGTTAATCTGCTAATTGCTATAGGAGAAGAGAATAAAAAGATTGATAAAGGGTTAAAAACCTCTACATTCATTAATTGGAAAAATTTATCAGCTATGAGAGATAAAATATCTCATGATTATAGAGGTGTTGATGAGACTATTGTTTGGAATGTAATACAAGAGTATCTGCCTAAATTAAAAGAAGCTCTTGTAGAAGTAATACCTAAAATAGATAATTATAAAACTTATTTGAAAGAGGCATTATCAAGTGAGTATTATGAAGATTTAGTCTATTTAAGAGAGATATAGGAACAAAAAATGCAAGAACCTAAACTACTAGAACTATTACAACAAGTAAAAAAATATTATGCCAATGAAGGTTTCAATATAATTGGATTTTTTGGCTCTTATGCAAGAGGAGAGGATTGCTCAAGGTGATATAGATATTTTGTATGAACTTAAAATGACAATAGAAAACTTAAATAATAAGGGATAAAAGGAGCAAAAAATGACAAAAAAAGATATATTAAATTATTTATCAAAACACAAAAAAGAGTTTCAAAAAGAGTATGAAGTTGAACAGATAGGTCTATTTGGCTCTTATGCTCGTAATGAAGCAAGAGAAGATAGCGATATAGATATTTTTGTTCATATGAAGCCAAGCTTTTTTAAGCTAGTTGGTTTAAAACAGCATATAGAAGAGGATTTGAAAAAAAAGGTAGATATGATACGAAAGCATAAACATATTAAACCCATTTTACTATAAATGATAGAAAAGTATATACATTATGTCTGATAAAGAGTTAATAATACTCTCTACACTTGAAGATATTGTTTTTTCTATTGAACTTATTATAAGTCGATTTGAAACAATAAAAAGTAGTGATGATTTTTTAGATGGTGATGGTTTAGAGAAACTTGATAGTATATCAATGCGTTTAGTAGCAATTGGAGAGGGGTAAAAGGAGTAAGAGATATTTTGTCTCATCACTATTTTCAATTAGATGCTGAAACTATTTTTGAAATTTGTGATAGCTATTTAGAAGAGTTATTGAGTGTTACAAATAAGATGATAACTGATATAAACAATGGCTAATATATAAAACCTATAGTGGCGATAAGAACTATTTAATAAAAATATTTTTTTTAATTTAAATATATTAATTTTAATTTAAGTTTGTTTTAGATATAATTTTTTATATTAGTTTTTAGCACATAAATTTTTTTTGTAACTACAATCTGTGAAAATCCTTTATATGAAATGTCTCCTCCTTTATCAGGCTAAAAACTAATTAAAGAACTTCATAATAAATTTAATAAAAAAGTTATATAATGCCCAGAAAATAATGAAGCA
>JALWDJ010000086.1 GCA_027014605.1 Campylobacteraceae bacterium | reverse complement strand
CAAACATACTCTTTGAGCGAAACCAATCTATGGCTTTTTCTATAATGCTTTGGGTGCTTTTTATTGCGTGTTCTTCGTTATTTAAGACTTTTTGATAATCTATAAATCCCTCTTCTTCTTGCATATCTAATCCTTTATATAAACAGTAGTCCAACTAAAGCAATTACAGTTGGAACTCTAATTAAAAACTCAACACTCTGAATAGTTGTAAATCTAGCATATACATTTCCAACAAAAACAGCCACTAAAAATAGTATAAATGTTTTTACTACTAACTCAACTAAGCTACTAGCACCACCAAAAAATAGATTTACCATAAGAAGCAGTTTAGCAAAAGAGAATATTGCACTCTGTGAGATAGCTAATGCAAAAAACTTACCACTAAACTCTGTAGCAGGTCCACTATATACCTCTTGTGGAGCACCTACTACATCAAATGGAGATTTTCCCATAAAACCGAGAAATGAGATAAAAGCTCCAATAAATAGTAGTGGGTGTGATATGGCATTATAAGTTTCGGCTTGATTTATCATAATCTGATGAATATCTGCTGTATTGTTTGCAACCATAATACCAATAGAGGCTATATAGAATGGTAGCTCTAAACCCATTAATCTTGTTAAACCTCTTGTTATTCCCATAACTCCAAATGGATTTCCACTACTTCCAATTCCAATAGCATTTCCAAGTGGTCCTAAAACCATTAGATATAGAACTAAAATTAGATTTCCATATTGACTAACTCCATTGAGATATGTAGACTCTTTTAAGAAAGGTATAAATATAAGAGTGGTAACTGCTCCTGTTGCCATAATAATAAATCCACCATAGAACATCCACCCAAAATTTGTTGTATTGGCTTTTAGAAATAGTTTAATGCTATCATAAAATGATTGTGCAATAGATGGGCCATATCTACCATGAACCCTAGCAGAGATATTTCTATATAGCCCATAGTATAAAAATCCGAAAGAGTAGGCGAGAAGAACCATAAATATTATATCTAAAAACATTATCTAACTCCTATAAAAAGTAGTATAGTAAAGAAGAGGAGAATTAAGAGTCCAATATTCTGAACTGTTAAATTATATAGAGTTATTAATATAGCTGAAATATCTTTTGTGATTACTGCAACTCTATTCCAATATGGAGATACACTATTCTCTAAGATAACTCTAATAAACTCTATTCTCTTAAGCTCTCTACCCAATCCATAACCGTAGTGTAGATTTGTCTGTGGAACTTCACCACAATAGCTTATATCTCTTTTATCTCTCACTTTTATAGTTCTATTTGATACTAAGAGAGCAATAGTTAAAATTAATATAAAGATAACTATAAATACTCCCATAACAACTCCACCATTAAGTGAAGCAAAGTGTGAATTTAACTCAAATAGTGAAGAGTAAGATGTTGGTTTAAAATCTAAAGATATTAAGATTGGATTTAATATCTTAGTTCCTAGAGCAGGTAAAGCACCCAATATAACTAATATTAAGGCACTTAGAATTTGAGGTATATAATAACCTTTTGGTAGGCTTTTATGCTCACTCCTATTAACCTCATCTCCAAGATAGATACCATATATAAGTTTAAAGCAGTATAGAAAGGCTAAAACAGAGCTAAACATAATAGCAACTAATAGAAAAACCTTTTTCTGCTCTAATAGTGTTGTATATATAAGAAATTTACTATTAAATCCACCAAGAGGAGGAACTCCAGCTAACCCAATAATTCCTATTAATAGGAGTATAAATAGCATTGGGTATCTATATAGTAGTCCACCAAGCTCTGAAAATCTGCTTTTTCCTGTAATATATATAATAGAGGCGATATTTATAAATAGAAGAAGTTTTACAAATGTGTGAATTATAGTGTGATATAGTCCTGCCTCAATAGAATTTCCATGAACTACTGATAGGATAGTTACTATATATCCAATCTGAGCAATAGATGAGTAGGCTAATAGTCTCTTTATATCATCTTGTGATATAGCCTTTACTGTAGCAACTATAGATGTAATGACTCCAAGCCAAGCTACTATATCAAAGATATTTGAGTATAGATATTTATATCCTACTATCTTAGTAAATATAATAATAAATAGGAAAATTCCAGACTTAGATATAATAGCACTTAAAATTGCACTAAATAGATTATCTGCCTCTTGATATGTATCTACTACCCAATAGTGAAATGGTATAAGCCCTGATTTAATAGATATTGTAATAAATAGTAAAATATATATAGGTTTCCTTAACTCTACTGGAATTTTATTAAAGATAATATCATCATATATAAAAGTTCCTGTAAAACTATATATAAGCACAATAGCCCCAAGCAGTGCAAACCCACCACCTAGATTAAATATAATATATTTTTGAGCTGTTTTCAGTGTTGCATCTTGAGAGATAATAAAATAGCTACTCCAACTCATAATCTCCCACCCAATAAATAGTGTAATTAAATCATTAGCATAGAAGATAACTCCTAGTGATGAAAATAAAATTACATAGAGAAGATAGTTCTCCCTTTTCTGCTTAATAAATATTAGAGAAAAAAAAGCAATAATAGTCAATCCAAAAAATAGATTACCCAATGGTGTAATGGCAAAATTAAACATTAACTCCTCCTATAAAGGCTAAAGCCACATCTTTACAAATAGATATAAATGGTTCAGGAGATACCCCAAGATATATAATAAGAGTAGCTAAGGCAGAGAGAACAATCTTTTTATGTAAATCTATCTCTAACTTCTCCCTTTTCTCTTCTCTTCTATTTAACCCTAATAGTCTAAATATATATGTAGCCTCAATTAAAGATATAATTAAAATAGCAACTATAAATATATACTCTTTTTCAAAAACTAATCCATTTAATATTGTGAGCTTTGCAATAAATCCAGCAAATGGAGGAAGCCCTAATAGTGAAAGTAATCCTATTGTAAATATAGTGAATAGAAAGAGTGAATTAAATCTACCAAATATCTCTATATTTGTAGTTCCGAACTTCTCTTCTAATATATTGAGAGATAGAAATAGCATAACTTTTGTAATAGAGTGGACTGCTATTAAAAATACTGCTCCTGTCAATAGAGTTATATTGCTTGTAGTTGAAAAACCAATAAATATAACCCCAATCTGCCCTAGCGTAGAGTAGGCAAAAATTCGTTTTATATCTCTACTATTTAGAGCAGAAAGCTCTGCTACTCCAAAAGATAGAACTCCAATAGTTGCTAAAAATAGTAAAATCTTACTATCAATATGTAACATATATGCTAGATGAAAAAAAACAAATATATAGGCTTTAGATAAGATAGAGCTAAAAAGCAGGTTTATCTTATTATCTGTAGCTTGATATATATCTACTACCCAGAAGTTTAGAGGAAAAATCTCTGCTTTTATTCCAAAACCTATAAAAAATGAGATAAGAATTAGAGATTGAATAGGTGTATCTAATAGTATAAATTTATGACTAATAGTTGCAAGATTTAATGAGCCAATATTTAGATAGATACTCATAATTCCAATAAGCAGAAATATAGAGGCGATAGAGCCAATTATCATATATCTTATAGCCCCACTATATGCCTTTTTATCTCTCTTTAGTGAAGTAAAGATATAGGCTGTAATACTAGCCATCTCAAAAAAGATATAGATATTAAAAATATCCCCACTTAAAACTAACCCTGAAACACTAGCCAAAAAGATATTGGTTAAGATAAACATATCTCTTCTCATACTATCTTTTATATTGTATAGTGAAAATATAGTCATAATAAGCGTAAATAGGACTATAAAAAATAGAGAAGCACTATCTAAGATAAAAGAGATACTAATTGGTAAATCAACTGATATACTCTCTACAATAGGAGCTTTAAGAGGTATAAACGCTAGAGCATATACCAATAGAGAGAAGTTAAGACCCAATGAAATATATTTCAAATACCTTTTAAAAAATGGTGCTAAAAAAGAGGCTAAAATAGGAAATATTACAAAATATACTATACTCATTTTGCCTCTCCTAACTCATTCATCTCATCTACTCTCATATTATTAGTAAGTTTAAAATAGTTAATAATAAAAGAGAGTCCAAGAGATAAAACAGCAATTCCAATTACAATAGTAGTTAAAATCATAGCTTGAGGGATTGGGTCTGTCATATTTGGGCTAAATGTTTTAACTCCACTGCTTACAATTGGAGAAGTTTTTCCAACCTCAAAGTGCATACCTATAAAATATAGAAACAGGGAAGTCTCAATAATTGCAAACGAGAGAAAAATCTTAAATAGATTTCTCTTAGTAAGAACTCCAATTAAACCTATCATTAAAATAATAAATGAACCAATAGTAATAACACCATGTAAAAATGGTGTCTGATTAAGACTATTTAACATCTTTAATCCTTATAAAATACTCTACCAAAGAGGTAATCTCAGCAGAGACTTTAATACTTACAAAAATATATATAAGTGGTATAACTCCACCACTAAATAGCTCTCCTATCTTACCAAGTGGTAAAAAGTTACCTAGAAATCTATTTATTATTAAAATAGATAAAACTCCAAGTAGAATAAATCCTGCACCACTTAGAGACTCTGCCAACTCTAAAATATTATGCTTTAGGCTAAAATCATTACTTTTCGCCAGAAACATAAGTAGAAATGCACTAGCAATAATAACCCCACCTTGAAAACCACCACCGGGGCTTAGGTGTCCATGAATAATAATATATACTCCAAATAGGACAATAAGAGGAAATAGAGTATCTACTGCAATCTTAAGCAGACTATTCTCATAAGCAAATATATTAAACTTATCTCTATACCCCTCTAAACCTAAACTAATACCGAATATAGATAAAAAGAGAATTGTAACCTCTCCAAGAGTATCAAATCCCCTAAAGTATGTAACAACAGATGTAACTGCATTTGCACTCTCTGTTGAATTTGCATTAATATTCAGAACAAAACTACCTGCTGATGAGGTTACTAAATCAAATTGTAAGAAGATTTGAAGTAGTAGCACTATCATAATAGAGACAATTAGCGAGATAAAAATAGACCTTATACTAAATTTCATTTTTTTATCTCCTTACTTCTTATCTGAAGAAGAGTTACTAAAAATACAACACCACTCACACCTGTTCCAATAACAGCTTCAGTTAGTGCTACATCAGGAGCTGAAAATAGAAAATAGAGTATTACACTCCCCAAACCAAATCCCATAAATAGAACTACACTATGGGGTAAATCATCATTTTGAATAATCGCAATAGCCAATACTATAAGAGTTATAAATATAGCCAAAATAATTAAACCTATCATCTATTATCCTTTAAATCATCTATACCACTCTGATTTAAAAATCCATGCTTTAGATAGGTGCTTCTAGCTAAGATTGATGAAGAGAGTGGATTTGTAATCAATATAAAAAGAGCTAAAATAGAGAGTTTAAACCATAAAGTTGGCTCTAAACAGATAACACCAATAATTACAAGCAGACTACCAAGTGTTGAGGCTTTAGTTCCTGCGTGCATTCTAGTAATTGTATCGGGCATTCTTAAGAGTCCAACACCACTAAGTATTAAAAATATAGAGCCTAAGAGTATAAGTATATATCCTAAAATATCAATCATCACTATCCTTTGCCACATTAAACCTAGCAAAAATTATAGTTCCAATAAACCCAATAAGGGCAAATACAAATGTTACATCAAGATAGATAGTATCTTTCATTGAGACAGACAATAGAGCTAATAGAGATACAGCAATTATTCCCATTGTATCAAATGCAACAACTCTATCTGTTAAGTGAGGTCCTTTAATAAACCTAATAAATGATAGAAAAATTGCAAACAGAATTAGTAGAATTAAAAAATTTATCATAATTTCAACCTTATATTTATATCTAAACTTATACTGTTTAAATATGACTGGAATTATATATTATTATTGTTTTAAGTTGGGGTAGATTTTGATATTATCAACTCCCAAATAAAAGGGAGTAGTAGGGGAGTCTTATCCGACAAAACTAGCTAAATCATTTTTAACAGATAAAATATCAATATACGGTTGAATTTCATCTTCAGTTATACCAAATGCTTCAACAAAAGAGAAGAATAGTTCTTGCTCACTCTCGTCTGCCTCTCCATCTGCTAATAGTATATCGATTAAGTTTGCTAAAACTGTTAACTTTTGGTCTTTTGTTAATTTCTCATTTGCTTCTTTTTGAAATGCCTTTAAATCTTGTCTCTTAGAGTACTTATGAGAAAGCTCAATTAATTCCTCTGCATTGCCAATTGCATGAAGTTTAACAGCTAAATAGTTTAACTCTTCATCTGCAATTTCTCCATCTGAAGCCATCATATAAATCATACTTGTTGCTAAAGCAATCGCTGGTGTTAGTTCTACTTTAGATGAAAATTTATTAAAAAATCCCATTTTTTTTCCTTAGTTATTTTTTTATTTGAAATACGAAGTATAACGAATATTTTCACAATTTATAGTACAAATTTTGAATTTTTTTAATGAAACAGTCTTTTTTAAATAAAAAGTGAAGATAATTATATTTCATAAAGAAGAATAGGAATATTATATATGAGAAAAACTAAGATTATTATAACTGTAGGACCTGCTATTTCATCTTTAGGGATGATTAAAAGATTAATTAAAAAAGGTGTTAATGTATTTAGGATTAATTTCTCTCATGGAGATTATGATACTCATAAAAAAGCTATAAAAACCATTAGAGAAGCATCTCAAGAGATAGGAAAAGAGGTTGCCATCTTGCAAGACATCTCTGGTCCTAAAGTTAGAATTGGTGATATTGATGGTATTTTAAAGTTAAAAAAGTCTGAACATATAAAACTTACTAAAGAAGAGGATATAAATGATAAACGCTCTCTATCTATATCTTATCCTGATATTATTGATATGGTTAATGTTGGAGAAGAGGTATTTTTCGCTGATGGAACAATTCGTACTAAAGTTATTGAAAAATATAGTGACTATTTAATTCTTGAACTCCTTAATGATGGAGAATTAACTTCAAAAAAAGGGGTTAATTTTCCTAAAACAAAACTAAAAATCTCTGCTATTACAGATAAAGATAGAGATGATATAGTCTTTGGAGCTAAAAATGATATTGATATTGTTGCTCTCTCTTTTATTCAAACTAAAGATGATATTTTAAAAGCTAAAGCTATTATGGAAAAATATCAATTTAATCCATTTGTTGTCTCTAAAATTGAAACAGGAGAGGCAATTAAAAATTTAGAGACTATTTTAGAGGTCTCTGATGGAGTTATGGTAGCTAGAGGCGATTTGGGTGCTGAGTTTGGAGTAACAAAACTTCCAAGGATACAAAAGCATATTATCCAAGTTGCTAATAGATTAAACAGACCATCTATTATTGCTACTCAAATGTTGACTAGTATGAAATATAATCCATTTCCTACTAGGGCTGAAGTAAGTGATATTGCTAATGCTGTATATGATGGAACTGATGCAGTTATGCTTAGTGATGAGACAACTATTGGAGAGTTCCCACTTGAAGCTGTGGAGGTACTACATGATACAATTAAAGATGTAGAAAGAGAGTACCCTTTTTTTAAAGCTTTTCCAAGCTCTAATTACGCTGATGCTGTTGCAAAATCGGCTGTAGAGTTGGCAAAAAATCTTGATAAAGAGGCACTTGTTAGTTTTACTATTTCTGGAATGTCAGCACAACTTCTATCTCAATATCGTCCAAAACAGAATATATATGCTATTACCCACTCATTACAGACATTTAGGCGTTTAAGTTTAGTTTGGGGAGTTAGGCCTCTTTTTATTATGCCAAAAATTCAAAATCCAACTAAACTTATTTATGATTTTGTTACTAGAATTTTAGAAGAGAAGAGAGCTACAATGGATACTCGCTTTATAATTACTATGGGTTCAACTACAGGACAAAAGGGGGCTACTAATTTTATTCGACTTTTAAATCGTGAGGGAATGAAATCTGTTTTGGCTTCAGAGTTTTAAAAAGTTATTTAATTTATGAAAAAAATCTATAATAATCTACTCTATGCAGTTATATTATCAATACTCTTAATAGGTATTGATTTTATAGCAAATTACTTTTTTGGAAACTTTTTTATTGTCTCAAAAAAGTTTCCACAACAGATTTTATTAACTCTTCTATTATTTTTTACTATTTCATTTTTATATAGAAAATTAAGATTTTTTATGACTACTCTTTTTATATCTTTTAGTCTAATAGAGGTTGGATATTATGCTTTTTTTAGAAGTTATATAGAGTCTTACCATTTTGGATTAATATTTAAAGAGTTTAATGATATTATTGACTCTATGGCATCTATTAAAATGGAATTAACTATTTTAACTATCATCTTTACTCTTATTATCTATATTTTATATAGATATAGAGATTTAAAATTTATTGTATCTAAGAGAGTTACAATTCTATTTACTATCTTTCTACTATTAATTCCTATATATGCCTATATACGACCTAATATATTTCTAACTTCACCTATAAGACTATCTTATCTAAATATGACATACTCTATTTCACTATTTATAAAAGATATTTTTAGTCCAAAAAAAGAGAAAATTTATAGATCTTATATAGTAGAGAAGAGAGATAAAAAAATAAAAAATGTTATCTTAATTATTGGTGAGAGCTTAAGTTATAAATATATGGAGCTTTTTAATAAAAGTTATAATAATAATCCATATCTTAGAAAATTAAAAACTGATAATAGATTTAGTTATAGTAGAGCAATAAGTTCGGGAGTGAATACCCCTGTATCTATATTTAGTCTATTAAAGATAAAACGAGAACCTGATAACGAGGAGATTATCTATAGAGATAAGACAAATATATTAAAATTAGCTAGAGATAATGGATATAAGACATATTGGCTATCTACTCAAGAGGAGGGTTCTTCTATCTCATCTGTTATAAAGTTTGCCAATGTTATTAAAATGCGAAAAGATTTCATAGAGCCTGTTTTTGATGATGTACTTTTAGATGAGGTTGATAAGATAGATTTTAGTAAAAAGAGTTTTGTTATATTACACTTAAGAGCTAACCATTCACCCTATGAAAAATATACACCCAAAAGATTTATTAGTGGAGATTACTCAAAAGAGGAGTATAAAAAGTATAAAATGGATACATATCAAGACTCCATTAGATATATAGACTATATCTTATATAATATTTTTAAAAAGATAGAGCAAAAGAGTAGTGAGTTTGTTATATATTTTGTATCAGACCATGGTGAGAGATTGGGAACAAAATCGGATAATTTTAAATATGGACACTCTGAATTAGATATGGAGTGTGCAAAAGTTCCTCTATTAATCTATTCAAATCAAGATATAGATAGACCTAAGCAGATGACTACACACTATAATATCTCAAAAATGGTAGCTAACTCAATAGGATATAGAGTAATCAATCCAAATGAGGATAATAGGCACTTCTATTTAAATGGGGTATCAAATGATGGAAATAGAGGTTTTATAAAATTTAATATTTTAACGATAACAAATCTTTTTTGATATACAATTTCATAAAAAATATTAGGAATATATAAATATGTCAAAATTTATAACAGTAGATGGAAATGAGGCAGTAGCTCGTGTAGCTCACAAAATAAATGAAGTAATAGCAATATATCCCATTACCCCATCATCTCCAATGGCAGAACATTGTGATGAGTATAGCACAAAAAAAGAGAAGAATATATTTAGCACTATCCCAACTATCTATGAGATGCAGAGTGAGGGAGGTGCTAGTGGTGCTGTTCATGGAGCTTTGCAGACAGGAGCATTAACAACAACATTTACAGCCTCTCAAGGTCTGCTACTTATGATACCAAATATGTATAAGATAGCAGGAGAGCTTACCTCAACAGTCTTTCATGTAGCAGCTAGAAGTTTAGCAATGCAGGGGCTATCTATATTTGGTGACCATCAAGATGTTATGGGTGTTAGACAGACAGGTTTTGCACTTTTAGCTTCTGCTAATGTACAAGAGGCTCACGATTTTGCACTAATTGCTCAAAGTGCTACTCTAAGGGCAAGAGTTCCATTTTTACACTTTTTTGATGGATTTAGAACATCTCATGAGGTTAGCAAGATTGAGTTAATAGATGAAGAGATTATGAGAGAGATGATAGATATTAATCTTATCAATGCCCATAGAAAGAGAGGATTAACCCCAGACAGTCCAGTCTTAAGAGGTACAGCACAAAATCCAGATGTATATTTTCAAGGAAGAGAGAGTGTAAATAGATACTATCAAAAAGTTCCATCTATCTTACAAGATGAGATGGATAAATTTGCAAAATTAACAGGTAGAAGTTATAGTCTATTTGATTATATTGGTGCTAAAGATGCAGATAGAGTTATTGTTGTTATGGCTTCAGCTACCGACACAGTAGAGGAGACTATAGAGTATTTAAATAGTAATGGATATAGAGTTGGATTAATTAAAGTTCGTTTAGCTCTCCCATTTTCAAGTAGAGATTTTATATCTAAGATACCAAAATCTGTAAAATCTATTGCAGTTTTAGATAGAACAAAAGAGGCAGGTAGTTTAGGTGAACCGTTATATCATGATGTAGTAACTTCACTATTTGAGAACCAAGATATTTTAGAATTTAACATGCCAAAGATAGTTGGAGGAAGATATGGACTCTCCTCTAAAGAGTTTACTCCTGCTATGGTAAAGGCTATATATGATGAGTTGGAGAAAGATAATCCTAAAAATCACTTTACTATAGGTATTAATGATGATGTGACTCAAACATCATTAGAGTTTGATAAGAGCTTTATCTTAGAAGAGGAGAACCAATTTCAAGCTCTATTTTATGGTTTAGGTTCAGATGGAACTGTTGGGGCAAATAAAAATACCATTAAGATTATTGGAGAAGAGACTAATAACTATGCACAGGGATATTTTGTATATGACTCTAATAAATCAGGTACTATGACTATATCTCATGTTAGATTTGGCTCAACTCCAATAAAATCAAGCTATCTAATTGAGAGAGCTAACTTTATAGCAGTTCACCAAGCTGTATTTTTAGAGAAGTTAGATATTTTAGAGATAGCTCATGATAATGGAATATTTCTACTAAACACCCCATATCCAAAAGAGAGAGTTTGGGATAGTCTGCCTAAGATTGCACAACAGAGAATTATAGATAAAAATCTAAAGTTCTATGCTATAAATGCGTACGATGTAGCAAAAAAGAGTGGAATGGGTAGAAGAACCAATACAATTATGCAGACATGTTTCTTTGCTATTAGTGGCATACTCCCACAAGATGAGGCAATAGCTAAGATTAAGGAGTCTATTAGAAAAACCTACTCATCTAAAGGTAAAAAGATAGTAGAGATGAATTTTCATGCTGTAGATAATACACTAGAAAATCTATTTGAAATTGAAGTACCAGATAGAGTTACAACCCAAAAAGAGTTAGCTCCATCTCTAAAAGGAGACTATAGTGAGTTTATAGCAAGAGTTACTAAAAAGATGGTTGAGTTCAAAGGTGATGATATTCCTGTATCCGATATGCCAGAAGATGGAACTTGGCCACTTGGAACAACACAGTATCAGAAGAGAAATACAGGCATTGAAGTGCCTGTATGGGATAGTGATGTATGTATTCAGTGTAATAGATGTGTTACAGTATGTCCACACTCTGTTATTCGCTCTAAAGTCTTTGATAAAGATTTACTTACAAATGCACCTACAGGATTTAGTGGAATACCTGCAAAGGGTAAAATATTTGATAAGAAGAGAGACCTATTTAATATTACAGTCTCCATAGAGGATTGTACAGGTTGTTCTCTATGTGTAGAGGAGTGTCCTGCTGTAAATAAGCAAGATAGTAGTAGAAAAGCTATAAATATGACTTCAAAACTAGATTTAAGAGATAATGCTTTAGATGATTGGGACTACTTTCTATCTCTACCGAGTGTAGATAGAGATAAGCTTGACCACTCTAAAATGAAAGAGGCTCAATTCTTAGAGCCACTATTTGAGTTTAGTGGTGCATGTCCAGGTTGTGGAGAGACTCCATATCTAAAATTAGCTAGTCAGCTATTTGGAGATAGAATGATAGTAGCAAATGCCACAGGGTGTAGCTCTATATATGGTGGAAATCTACCAACAACACCTTGGAAAAAGAACTCACAAGGTAGAGGTGTAGCTTGGTCAAACTCACTATTTGAAGATAATGCAGAGTTTGGGTTAGGTTTTAGACTAGCTATTGATAACCATGCAAAGAGAGCAAAAGAGCTTTTAGCTAAATTGGATATAGATAGTTCTCTAAAAGATGAGGTTATTAATGCAACTCAAAAAACTGAAAAAGAGATTGAGGCTCAAAGAGAGAGAGTCGAAAAACTAAAAAATATACTTAAAAATAGAGATGACTCATCAGAACTCTTAGAGCTTTTAGACTATCTAGTTAAAAAGTCTGTATGGATTGTTGGTGGTGATGGTTGGGCTTATGATATTGGATATGGTGGATTAGACCATGTTTTAGCTAGTGGTAAAAATGTAAATATTTTAGTATTAGATACACAAGTATATTCAAATACAGGAGGTCAACAGTCCAAAGCTACAATGACAGGAGCTGTTGCTAAGTTTGCAAGTGGTGGAAAATCTAGTATGCCTAAAGATTTAGCTCACATGGCAATAACCTATGAAAATGTATATGTTGCAAAAGTTAGTATTGGAGCGAATGAGAAGGCAACTCTTAAGGCATTTATGGAGGCAGAAGCCTATGATGGTGTATCTATTATTATTGCGTATTCTCACTGTATTGCACATGGATATGATTTGCGTTATGGAATGAAACAGCAAAAGAGAGCAGTTGATAGTGGATTGTGGCCTCTATTTAGATTTAATCCTGAATATATTGGAACTGCTATAAATCCATTGGCACTTGATTATAAGGGAGCTAAAATAGATGTTAAAGATTTTATGTATAATGAGACAAGATTTAAAATGGCAGAGAAGATAGATAGCAATAGAGCAGAAGAGTTTTTAGATACAGCAAGATATGCATCTAAAACACTCTATAATAGATATAGAGGAATTTTTGAGGAGTATGAAAATTTTAAAGAGAGATAGATTTTTTCTCTCTATATTCTCCACAATAGTCGATTTTATATAATCCAATAAGTTCATTAGAAATTTTATATTGGTGTGAGGTTATATCATCTATGGTAATAAATTTCATAGCTGATTTTTTATATACAATAACTTCGCCTCTACAATTTTTTTCTAAAATTTTCTCAATAGAGTGCTTTATAAAATTACTTGCCATTAATCTATCAAAAACTGTTGGGTTTCCACCTCTTTGGACATGTCCTAAAATGGTAACTCTTGTATCCATTTTAATTTCATTTTTTAAAAAATTATAAATCTCTTGAGTCTTTTTTGTTCCTTCAGCTACAACTGCTAAAACATATCTTTTCCCATTATTTACATCTCTTTTTATCTCTTTTTTCTTAAACTCTAAGTCATAAGGCATCTCTGGAATTACACAAATTTCTGCACCTGAAGTGATAGCAGATACTAAAGCTAAATATCCCGACTCTCTTCCCATAGTCTCAATAACAAATGCTCTCTTAAAAGATGAAGCTGTATCTCGTATTGAGTCGATTGAACTTCTAATTATATTTAGTGCTGTATCAACACCTAAACAGTACTCTGTTCCATATATATCATTATCAATAGTGGCAGGTATGCCTATAAATTTTATTTCAAACTCATTATAAAATATATCCATAGCTCTAAATGAACCATCTCCACCTAATACTATTATCTTATCTATATCTAATTTTTTTAAATTTTTATATGCTATTTCTCTATATCTATATTCAAAAAATCTTTTAGAGCGAGAGCTTCCAATAATTGTTCCTCCCAGATGAATAATCCCATTAACATGGCTTAAATTTACTCTTTTTATTCTATTATCTATAAGCCCCTCTAATCCATCATATATTAGATATGGAGTTAACCTATATGAAATTACATGTTCTACAAAATATCTAATAGCAGGGTTCATTCCTGCTGAATCTCCACCTGAAGTCATAATTGCTATTGCCATATATATCCTTATATTAATATTACATTGATTTGATAAATGTTGAGTATATCTCTGTTAACTCATGGTCTTCTTTTTCCATAAGTTTAATATCTCCTGTCTTTAAGCTCTCTTCTAAAACAGCTATTCTTTTAATTAGATAGTGAAAAATCTCTCTATCTACATCTGGTAACATATCATGTCTAAGTTTTCTCTCTCCTGTATCACATCTAACAACTCTAGCAGGAATACCAACAGCAGTCGAGTGTGGGGGAACATCTTTTAAAACTACAGAGTTAGCACCAATTCTTGAGTGTTCTCCAATAGTAATATTTCCTAAAACTTTTGCACCTGCACCAATGATACTATTTTTCTTAACTGTTGGGTGTCGTTTACCCTCTGATAGACTAACTCCTCCAAGAGTAACCTGTTGATATATCAAAACATCATCTTCTATAATAGCTGTCTCTCCAATTACAACTCCTACACCATGGTCTATAAAGACTCTATTTCCAATAGTTGCTGCTGGATGAATATCAACAGTTGTTAGGAACTGTCCAACTGCTGATATAAATCTAGGGATAAATCTTAAACCTCTTTGATATAAGGAGTTTGCAACTCTATAAAATACAATAGCCCATAATCCTGGATAGTTAAAAAATAGCTCAAATGTTGAGTGTAGCGCTGGGTCATTTCTTTTTACATTTAAAAAGTCCTCTTTAATATTTCTAAATAGAGTTATCACTAATCTAATCCTCTCTCTTTAATTGAATAGTTTTAAGATAACTATTTTCACTTAAATATAGATAAAATTTTATTAAAAAAATATTTTTTTATCTAAAAATAGGAAATAATTTCAGATACTCTTCTACTACTTCCATATTTTAGATACTCTCTTAACTCTTTAGCTTTAATAGTAAATTTTTTTCTATTTACACTATAATACTCATTCAATAGATTATCAACAGTAACATCATTTTGAAGTAGCTCTCTATGAAGAGTTGAGTTATTATAGTGGTTTAAAATAATATTTGTTAATCCAATTTGAGATATTTTTAAGATTTTTCTTCCAATAGCATAATCTATCTTTTTAGCAATATATACAAGAGTAAATGGAGTTCCAATTAGTGCAGACTCTAGTGTAGCAGTTCCAGAGCATATAAATGCAAACTCTGCTTTAGAGAGAGCTGTTTGAGTATCTTGACTAATCTCAAATTCACTTATATCTCCATATAGAGATTTTATCTTCTCTTTTGTAAAAGTAGATGGGATAATCAATATAGCTCTTTTATCTGAGAGTTTCTTTCTAACCTTTTTAAAGATTGGTAAAAGTTTTTCTATCTCACTTTTTCTACTACCTGCCATAAAAGCTATAGTATCACTATTAGCTTGGTTTTTAACTTTTATCTCATCTAATAGAGGGTGACCAACATACTCTGCTTTAGAAGATTTATAGTAACTAATTTCAAAAGGGAGTATGCCTAAGAGTCTATCGCAATATAGTTCTAATTTTTTAACTCGTTTTGGACGACTAGCCCAAACTTGTGGTAATATATAGTATATAATCTCTTTAGTTGGATATTTTTTTTTAAGTTTTTTAGCTAGGGGGATATTAAATCCAGATGAATCCATAAGTAAAATCTTATCTGCTTCTTTAGCTAAGTTTACCATTTCATCTGCTATCTTATAAAAAAATCGTAATCTTTTTATAGCATCAATAATGCCCATTATAGCCATACTGTTTATATCATATAGAGGAGATCCTAATGATTTATCAAAAATACCAATAAGCTTAATATCTTTAGTATGTTTTAAAACCTCTTTTAGGTGTAGATTTGATGATGGTTCAAGTGCTGATACTAAAAGTCTCATTAACCAAATTTAATACCTGCAAAAAAACCTGCAATAGCACTAGCTCCAGAGCTTAATTTCATATGGCTTAATCTATCTTTTACCATTGTTACTAATCCTTGGAATGAGTCAATTCCTGTAGAGACTCCATTCTCTATCATTTTATCATCAACATGTATTGAACCTTTAGACTCTAATACAAATAGAACAACAATTCCTAATCCTAAAAGAAGTAGTAAAATTTTAAAAAATTTTTTAAAAAAATATCCTATTGCTAAACCTATAACAAAACTTGTTCCCATCTCTAAAAAAGGAAAAGCTGAGCTATGGGCAGTAGTTGCCTCTCCTGCTTGATGATACCCATTTACTGCATAATTTTCATTCATAATTTTATCCGTTTATATTAATTTTATTAAGCAACTACTATTTTAGCATATTCAATATAAAAGTTAAACCCTATATCTATTTTCCAAAAATATATATTAAATCTGGAAACATTAAAATAATAATCAGTGCTAATATTTGAAGTGCAATAAATGGTATAACTCCTCTATATATTTGACCTGTTGTTACTAAATCTCCTGATGCCCCTTTTAGATAAAATAGTGCAAATCCAAATGGTGGAGTTAAAAATGAGGCTTGCAGATTTAGAGCTATTAATATGGCAAACCATATTGGGTCAATTCCAAATGAGTGGACAATAGGTACTAATATTGGTACAACTACAAATGCTATCTCTATAAAATCTATTAAAAAGCCTAAAAAGAAGATAATAAGCATAGCAAATATAATAAAGCTCCACTTACTACCCATATCATTTTTAAAAAACTCCAATGCAATATCTTGTCCACCTAACTCATTAAATACAAGTGAAAAAGCAGTAGCTCCAATTAGTATCATAAATATCATAGCAGTTAGTTTAACTGTCTCTACAGAGGCATATCTTAATAGATTAAATGATAGTTGTCTATTTAAAGCTGTTAAGATTAATGCTCCAACGACACCAATAGAGGCTGATTCTGTAGGACTTGCAACTCCTGCAAAGATAGAGCCTAAAACTGCCAATATTAAGAGTAGGGGAGGGGTAATAACTTTTAGTGCCTCTTTTAACATTACGCTATACTTTTCATCACTCTCAATTGTAGGTGCAACTTTTGAATTTAATCTTGCATATATTAGTATATAGAGTATATATAGTATAATAAGTAAAATACCTGGAACGACAGCAGATTTGAATAAATCTCCAACACTTAAGTGCATTTGGTCTCCTAATACAATTAAAACAATTGATGGGGGTATAATCTGCCCTAAAGTTCCACTCGCTACAATTGAGCCTGTTGCAAGTTCTGGTTTATATCTATTTTTTAACATTAAGGGTAGGGCTATTAGACTCATCATTACAACAGATGCCCCAACGATACCCGTACTAGCTGCTAATATAGCTCCAACAATAACAACTGATATTGCTAATCCACCTCTAATACCACCAAATAGTTTTCCCATAGAGAGCAATAACTCTTCTGCTATTTTAGATTTTTCTAAAATTAAGCCCATTAAGATAAATAGTGGAACAGCCATAAGTGTAATATTTCTCATAATTCCATATACTCTATATGGTAACATCTCTAAAACTTCTAGCCCTAAATCTTCACTTATAAGAGCAAATAAAAGTGCTACTCCTGCAAATACAAAAGCTACTTGAAAACCACTCATAAGTAGAAATAGAGTTAAAATAAACATTAACCATAATGGATTAATAATAAAGGGGATATGAAATAACATAACTATAAAAAATAGTGTTATACTTATAATTAATCCAAACAGTAGTTTTTTATTCTTTACTTTACTATATGCTTTTATAATTTCTGATATAGCTTGAAGAGTTAAAAGTATAAATGCTAAAAATAGTACTCCTTTAATAATAAATCTATATTTAAGTCCACCTGGGTCACTGGATATCTCATGTTGTAAATAGCTCTGAATAGTTATATCTAAGCTACCTTGTAGAAAAAATAGAGAAAATGGAATAAGTAGAAATAACATAGATAAAATTTCTACTATAGCCTTTGTCTCTTTTGAGTAGTTAACAAAGAATATATCAACTCTTACATGTTTATCATGTTTTAGAGCATAAGATAGTCCTAATAGAAATATAATATCAAATATATGCCACTCTACCTCTTGAAGTGCTATAGAGCCTGAAGAGAATAGATAACGCATAGAAGCATCATAACTTACTAGTAGAGCTAAAGCTATTGCCAAGATAGAGGCGATAAATCCAACTCTTTTAGTTAAAGTATCTATATAGTAACTCATAACCTAACCTTTTGGATATAGTTTTTCTAATTTATTATATAACTCATTTGGTTTTATATCACTATGTCTATCTAAGATATTTTGCATAATAGCGTTATCCTCTTCTCCATTCCAAATTTTTATATATGTTCCATCTTTATATCCATTATCTTGACGAAACCTATTTAGGATATTTTTACCTATATATAATCTATATAGTTCTGACAGTTTTAGATTTAGACTAGATGAGGTTATTAAAAATGACTTAATCAACTCATGAATACTATCTTTACAAAATAGGACTGCTATCATCTCTTCAACTAAAGCCATCTCTTGATATATATCTAAATTATCTTTTATATCATCACTATTAAAATTATTAAATTGAGATAGATTTACTATCATATACGCAATATCCTCTATCGAGCCTAAATTTTTAGTTTTATATACTCTAAGAGCTTCACTCATAATAAAGTGCCAAATATCAACAAGCTCTATTTTGATATTTTCATAATCAGGCTTAGCATTAATATCTTTCCAATGTTTCCATGGGTATGAGTCTATAAGCTCTCCTGCTTCAAGATATATACATCTTTTCCAATCTATTATTTTGCCATTTTTTGTAATCCCATTTTCCCAATTTAATCCATTTGTTTCATCATTTAATTGTTGTTGTAATTTTAACATTTCTAAAATTTTATTCATATCTTACCTTTTATTTTGATTGTGTTATTGTAGCTTATTATTTATTTAATTAAATATTATATTATTTTACTTTCACATATAAGTAATATTTTTTAAAACAAAAACAAAAAAACAAAGCAAACAATTTCTTAGCATTATTTAAGAAAATAAGTATTATAATTCATTTGAATAATTTTTATAATTTAAAATTATAAAAAAGGAGAAAAAATGAAATTAGCAATACCTGTAAAAACAAATAAAAAAAATCCTGCAGTATCACCACTTTTTGGTAAAGCAAAATGGTTTGCAATTATTAAAGCCAGAAAAATAAATATTGTTCCAAATAATCAATCAGGTGGTAAAGATGTTATTGAATGGCTTTATAATATAAAAATAGATGCTATTTTAATTCAAGAAATAGGAATAAGTCCTTATGAAAAAGCTAAGGAATTGGGACTAATGCTTTATCATACAGGATTTAAACATATTTTACTTAGTGAAGTATTGGAAAAATTTGAAAACAATAAATTAGAAATTTTAGATGATACTAATATAGATAAAATTATTAAATATCATAAAAAACATCATTCTTCACATAGGTATAGATATCATGATTAAAAAAAATTTGCTATTATTATCTTTAAATTAAAATATAAAGGAAAAATATGTCAATTCGTTATTTTTATCTATCATTATTAATTGTATTATTAACAGGATGTATGAAAAATAAAATTGAAAATAAACTTGATGGGGAAGTACTTTTAAAACAAAAATGCTCTAAGTGTCATAATTTAGATATGCCTCCAAAGAGCTATGATAATGAGATTGCTCCTAGTATGATGGCAGTAACTTTCCATCTTAAAGATTTTATTAAAGCTAATGATCCATCAGAACATGAAGCGAAAATAGTAGAATTTGTCAAAGATTATGTTATTAATCCTAGTCGTAGTAAATCTTTTTGTGACAAAACAAGTTTAGATAGTTATGGTATTATGCCATCACAAAAAGGAAAAGTAACGGTTGATGAATTAGAAGCTATTGCTAAATATATGTATAATACTTATGATAATCAAAAAATGCTTAAAATAATGCAAGAAAAACAACGTTTAGCTCGTATGCCTTTATATAAAAGAGTTTTAGAACAACAAAGATGTCAAAATTGTCATGATATATATAAAGATAAAGTAGCACCATCATTTTTATCTATTTCAAAAAAATATAATAACAATAAACCTTTAATTGAGAGTATAAAAAATGGTTCAAAAGGAAAATGGAAAAACTTTAAACTTATTATGCCTCCTTTTAAAAAAATGACAGATAAAGACATAGAGGGAATGGTTAATTGGATTTTAAATTTAAAAATAAGAGATAAAAATGAAATTTGAATTAGAACAAATTGCAACTATTCATTCTCCATTTTGTAAATTAGTTAATATGCCTGTCCAACCAAAAGGAGCAAAAAATCTCTATGCTACTATTGAATTTAAAAAAGAGTTTGAAGAGGGATTAAAAGATTTAGATGGGTTTAGTCATGTTTATCTTATATATTATTTTCATAAAGTATCTAAAATAAAATTAAATGTAATTCCCTTTAATGATAAAACTAATACTAAAAGAGGTGTTTTTAGTACAAGAACACCTGTTCATCCAAATAAAATAGGTCTTTCAGTAGTGGAATTAATAAAAGTTGAAAAAAATATTGTTACTATTAAAGGAGTTGATATTTTAGATGGAACGCCTCTTTTAGATATAAAACCATATATTGAAAATTTTGATAAGATAGAGGGAAAAGTAACATTTGGTTGGATGAAATCTACTTATAATGAGGTTTCTGAAAAAAGGTCAGATAATAGATTTATTGAAAATAAATAACATTTTCTTTTAAAAAAAAACTATTTTAATTATTTAATAAGTTTAATTATTTTACAATATCCTTTTCAAAAGGAGTTTAAAAAATGGAAAAATTACAAAAACAAGGTTACAGTGCTTTTTTAAATCAATATTTTAGAGAAAATGAAGAGTTATTTTCTAATTTATCGAAAAAACAAAAACCTCATACTATGATGATAACATGTAGTGATAGTAGAATTAATCCTGCTTTATTACTTAATGCCCAACCAGGAGAATTATTTATTACACGAAATATTGGAAATATTGTACCACCATATCTTCCAGCAAAAGGAGCAACACAAGCAGCTATTGAATATGCAGTTAATGTATTAGATATTCCTAAGATTGTTATTTTAGGACATAGTAATTGTGGTGCATGTGCACATATGTACCATCAAACTAATAAAAATGAACCTTCCTTACCTCATGTAGAAAATTGGCTTCAATATATAATTCCTGCTAAAAGTGCAGCTATGTTAGAAGTACATGCAAATCACAATAATAATATTTTTGAATTAACAGAAAAACATAATGTAATTAGTTCTTTACAGAGATTAATGGAATATCCATATATTCAAACTCGTTTAGTAAATCATGAAATTAGTTTAGAAGGGTGGTGGTATGATATTGGAAGTGGAAAAGTTGAAATGTATAACTTTAATACTCGACATTTTGAACCAGTTATTAAAGAGATAAGCTAGAGTTTTAAACTCTAGTTTTAGAGATTAAACTTCTATCTTTTTAAAAGTTTTAGTACCATAATCATAGGCTTCTAAATTACCAGAACTGACATCATACCACCAGCCATGTAATTCTATTCTTTTTTCTTCTAGTGCTTTTACTATATAAGGATACGTCATTAATCTTTGTACCGATAATTGTATATTATTTTTTTCTGTGACTTCTGCACGATTTTTTTCTGGATTATTTAAACACTCTAATATAGCATTATGTTTAGCAGGGTACAAAAGAGTTAACCATTCATCTACATGACTTAATTCAACATTTTCCTCATTTTCCTCATTTTCATCTTTTTCATGATATAAATGAGCACATGCACCGCAATTACTATGTCCTAAAATTACTAAATGAGAGATTTTTAGAGCATTAACAGCATACTCAATAGCAGATTGGGTTGCTCCTTTGGTGACTTCATAGGGAGGAACAACATTACCTATATTTCGGGCTATAAATAGTTCACCTGGTGTTGCTGACAATATTTTATCTGGAGAGACTCTACTATCACTACATGTAACAATCATAGTGTGTGGTTCTTGTCCATAAGCTAGTTCATCGAAGAGTTTTTTATTATCTTTAAAATAGACTCTTTTGAATTTTTTATATCCATCTAAATGAATTTGTTCCATACTCATTCCCTTCTTACTTATTAATATAAATTATAATAAGTATAATAAAATTATTTAGTAGCAATCATTAAAAAAACAGGGAAATCTCCATTTGGTTTGGAAATAGTGTTTATTGTTTCAAATTGTATCTTACTAAAGCCTACTTTTCTAATATTTTTTTTTAATTCTTTTATATCAAATCCAAAATGGAATACACCATTATTATCATTATGGAATGTTCCATTCTCTTTATATAAATCAGCTATAGCAATAAATCCATCATTTGGTAAAATATTGTATATTTTTTTTAATAAATTCAGAATATCTTTAACATGATGAAAAGTCATAGATGAAACAACTCCATCAAAAAATAGAGTAGGAGAATTTTCTTTTATTAAATCTAATTTTAATATATTTATATCACAATTAAATAGATGGGATTTTTTCTTTAAAATAGTTAACATAGATGGCGATATATCAATAGCTGTAATTTTACCTACACTATTAGATAAGAAATAGCTAAGTAGTCCTGTTCCAGCTCCAAAATCCATAATATGCATATTTTTATCTAATGTAATATTTTTAATTATTCCATTAGCAATTTTTTTAGCTCCTTGAACACGACGACTACTCATATCCCAATTTTTGGATTTACTTGCAAATAGGTCTTTTTTTTCTATCAAAATATTCCTTTTTTTTGGAAATTTTATCATATTTTCTTAAAAAAAGAACTCTACTATTTTAGAAAAAAAGCATATAAAAAGAGGGACATAATCTCACATTATGTTATGATTTTTAAAAAATAGGAGTATTTTAGGGCATGAAATTTGAGAAAGATACACTAATAGAGGATTTTAATCGCTGGTTAAAATCTTATCTAAGAA